>CAIKQM010000249.1 GCA_903829565.1 uncultured Planctomycetota bacterium | reverse complement strand
CTGCCCTTCCCTGGCCGCAGCTTTCCCGAGGTCTACATGGCGATCTTGGAGGCGAACCCGCGCCGTCCCAGCGAGGCGCGCCCGGGCTTGCCTGCTCCGCTGGAGGGCTTCTTGCTGCAATGCATGGCGCCCGAACCGGCCGCACGCTTTCCCGATGCGCGCACCGCACACGCGGCCCTCTCGGCCGCCGCCGATCGTGTGTTGGGAGGCGAAGCAGCCAGCGTCACCAACCTCGGTCGCCTGCATGTGGGTGCGGTCGAGCTGGATGTCGGGCGTGGCTCGCACGCTGATGCATTGGCGAGCGGCCTGCACAGCGATCTGGTCACGGAACTGGAACGTGTGAAGGGACTGCAGCTGGCGCGCGACACCGCCGAGTGCGACCACAGCTTGACGATCCAGTTGCGCTTGAGTGTGGGTGCTGCGACTGCAGAGTGGCACTTGGACACGCGCGGCCAGGCCAAGTCCGAGCGCCATTCCGAACGCGTCGAGTACACCAGCGACGATGAGTGGGAGCTGCAGGCGGGACTCGGACGCGCGATTGTGCGCGGTGTGCGGCGCAAGCTCGGCGAGCTGGCGTTGCTGCCTAAGCCGGCGGCGACGCGCGACACCGAGGCATCGCAACGCCACGCGCGCCATGCCCATGACCTGTTGCATCGCGGCACGACCAAGCACTTGATGGCGGCGATCAGCTCCTTCCGCCGCGCGCTTGAGGCGGATCCGCGCAGTGCGCTTGCCTGCGCTGGCATGGCCGAGGCGTTGGTGCGCAAGTTCCTCTACTGGGACGGCGACACGACCTTCTTGGATGAGGCGCGCGACTATGCAGCGCGCGCGTTGCGCCTCGATCCGCGTTGTGCGGAAGCTCACACGTCGCTGGGCTTTGCATGGCATCTGTCCGGGCATCCGGCCGACGCCGAGCGTGAGTACCGCGTGGCGATCGAGCTCGACCACAAGGAATGGCTGGCGCACCGGTTGCTCGGGGCGTTGTTGTTGCGGCGTGGCAATGTGAAGAGTGCCGCCTCGTTCCTGCGGGTGGCGATTGCCTTGCGCCCGGCGCACATCGGTTCGTACGACCACTTGTGGTCCGCGCTGCAGCGTCTCGATCGTTACGAAGAGGCCATCGAAACCGCGGACGAAGGCATCGCCGCGGCCAAGAAGCACTTGGCTCAAGTGCCGGATGACCAAGAAGCGCGCGTGCACATGGCCTTGCTGCAAGCGCGCATCGGGGCCTTTGATGCGGCGCGCGAGGCTATTCGCCAGGCGCGCATCCTGCATCCCAAAGACGGCTACACGTCGTTCCAGGCTGCGGTGGCGTTGTCCGTAGCGGGTGACTTGCCGGAGGCAGTCGAGGCACTCGCCCAAGCACAAGCACGCGGGTACTGGATCCGCAGCGAGCTGATCTCCAACACGGACTTGGATGTGCTGCGCGGGCTGACGGACTTCCAGAAGCTGCTCAACTAGCGAGAGCTAGAGCGGACTGGAAACAGCGCGTCCTCGCTTACGTGCTCTGCAGCACGCAACCGAGGACGCGGCGTCAGGCAGCCGTTTGGCTCAGCGCTTCTTGGCGGCTTTCTTGGTCGCCTTCTTGGCGGCCGACTTGGCCGGCGCCTTGGCGGTCTTGGCAGCGGCAGCCTTGCCAGTCGGGGCCGGGAAGCAGGCTTCCACGGTCGAGTTCAGGGCCGACGCCACGCGGTAGGCGAGGGTCAGGCGCGGCTCGTGGGCGCCACGCTCGAGAGCGTGGATCGACTGGCGGGACACACCCGCGGCCTTGGCGAGATCGGACTGGGAGATGCTTTGCGCTTCGCGCAGACGCTCGACGTTGTTCTTCATGGGGCGAACATGGAAACGACCGGACGGCCCGCTGTCAAGTATGTTTGCCGTCAAGTTTTTTTGCTGTCAAGCGACTTTGACCACTCAAGCAGGCCCACTCCGCACCTCACCCTCACTGCCAAAGGACCTGAAGCCCGTTGGTCAAGTTGAAGGTCGCCGCCGTACAGAAGGCCGCACTATTGCGGTACCACACTTGGTACGTACGGGTGCCCGGCGCCAAGACCAGTCCCCGCACCGACACGGGTTGTTCGCCCGCACCGGGATAGAACGACACTCCTGCCGCGTTAGCCTTGGTGGCCAAGCGCACGATCGTGCCGCCTGCACAACGCAAGCCATCGCCAAAGGCAACCCCTACCCCGGCCGACTGTTGCGTGGTGCCTTGGAAGTACAACGCCGGTGCGTTCGGCATGCCCGTCCCGACCAGACGCAAGGTATCCGCCACCAACGACACAGACGCAGTGCCCTGAGCCGACAAGCGGGCCGAGCTGTTGAGCGAGTTCATGCAACCGCCTGTGGTCCCCGTCGGCGCTTGATTGCCACACGGACAGGCCGCCGCCGAACCATCACCCAAGCAGAAGGCCGCATAGGCCGGATTCGGCAACTCGACCAAACCCCAGTTGTTCGTTGTGCTGGTGTTGTCGTTCCACGCGCCACCTTGCGCAGCCACGGTGTGCACCCAGTTCTCGACGCCGCCGTAGTTGTCGGCACCAGCGCCCGTGAAGTTGGTGTACCCACCGAGCTCACCCGAGGTCCACACGAAGCTGCCCTCCAGCAACTCGTCCGAGTAGCCCAACCACAGATTGCGCTGCTGATTGGCATAGCTCGAGAAGGTCTGATGCACCCATGCTTGCTCGGCGGCATCGCCAATCGTCGCAAGGTGACCGCCCAAGCTGCGCGCCGCGGCCTCTGCGGCATGCCAACCCGACTGCGAGAGCAGCGAGTACTGCACGCCCGTTGCAGGGTTCGTCACCGTGGCCACCACCACCGGCAACGGAGCCAGCTGCATCATCAAGTAACCGCTCGCAGGCAACGCACCGGGATGAAGACCTAGTTGCAGTGTGTAGGTGCGCCCAGCCACACAAGGGAACTCCAGGCGTGAAGGCCCGCTGCAAAAGTCGTTGTCGTTGCAAACCAGCGCAGACGCTGTCGGACAGCCAGTGCCTTCGTACACGGCGATCTTCGAGTCGATGATGGCATAGCCACAGTTCGTGATCGACAAGCGCCCCGTCGCGGGTGCGGTCCATGTGTACCAGGTGTCATTCGTCAAGCCAGGCAAGTTGAAATCGTTGCACAACGGCTCGCTCTGTCCTTGTGCACCGGTGGTCGCTGTCGTCAAGTCGAACGGCACGCGCCCCAAGCCCACGATCGCGATCGGTGCCGCGCAGTCATCGCCGACCTGTGCGAAGGCAGGTGTAGACAAGCCCAAGGTCAACACGCCGCACGCCAACGCTGCCGCGCTCACTCCATGTGCACTCATTGCCACACCACCTGCAGGCCATTGGTCAAGTTGAAAGTGCTCGCCGTGCAGTACGCGGCGGCGTTGCGATACCAGACTTGATAGGTGCGCGTGCCGGGAGCCACGATCAAACCGCGCACGCTCACCGAGGCATCACCGCTGCCGGGATAAGTCGAGGCTCCTGCGGCATTGAGCTTGGTTCCCAAACGCACGATGGTGCCACCAGCGCAACGCAAGCCGTCACCGAAGGGCGCGCCCAATCCAGCGGACTGCTGCGTCGTGCCCTGGAAGTACAGGGCATTGCCGTTCGGCATGTTGCTACCGCGCAACTGCACCGTATCGCTTGTCAAGGATGCTTGTCCGACTGCTTCGAGACGGGCCGCGACACCCAACGAGTTCAAGCAACCGCCTTGAGTACCAGCGGCGGCATCGTTACCGCACGGACAGGGCGTTCCAGAGCCATCCCCGGCGCAGAACACGAGGCCAGTGGCGGGCACGATCTCCACCAGACCATGCACCGTGATAGGCGGCAGAGCGTCAATGTCGTTCCACAAGCCGGTGGCGCTGCTCGAACGGCTGTGAGCGTAGTCTTCGCCTCCGCCGTAGTTGTCCGGTTGACCCGCATCCCACGCCACAAAGCCCGGGGCCGTTCCATCGGTCCACGCCCACGCGCCCTCGACGGCAACATCGTTGGCACCCACCCAGTAGTTGCGCGCCGAGCCGTTCCACACGTGGAAGTTGGCCGTCAACCAATCGTGCTCGGCTTGATCATCCACGGTCACCAGATGCCCGCCAAGCTCGCGAGCGTACGCCTCGGCAGCATGCACGCCGCTGGGCGAGAGCAACTTGTACTCATGCCCGCTGACCGGATGCACGCGCGTGCCCAACACGAGCGGCGAGCTGGCCAGCACAAGTTGGAACTGCCCGGTGCCACCGGCGGCTCCCGGATAGGTGCCCAACTGCACGACATAGCTGAGTCCTGCGCGGGCACGGAACTCCACGCGCGACTGCAAGCCACACCAATCGTCATTGCAGGTCAATGCCGGAGTCGTCGGGCAGGCCGCGCCCTCGTACACAGCCAGACGCGTGTCGACGGTGGTCAAGCCGCACAAGTCGACGGTCACCAGACCATCAAAAGGCGCCACCCATGTGAACCACTGATCGCGCTGGATCGATGACGACCCGAAGTAGGTGCAGATCGGCTCGGTTTGGCCTTCCACGCCGGTGGTCGAGGCACTCAGGTCAAAGGGGAAAGGCCCGATGCCCACAACAGTGGTCGGCACAGCACAGGAGTCATTCGCCGAGGCGCTGGCCAAGAGGCAGACCAGCGCGCCTAGCCCTGCAAGGAAGTGGTGCTTCATGGGGGGGGGACGGTCCGGAAGGGACTGTCAAGAGAAGTCTACGCCAGCCTTGCCGATCGCGTAAGGTAAGCACCTAGATAAGCACCCATGACCCGCAGGATCGTCGCGTTTGACACCGAGACCGCCACCGGAGGCGGGGCCATGCACCTGCTGGAGTTGGGTGCGGTTCTGATCCAAGACGGCGAGATTGTCGATCGATTCGAGAGCTTCGTGCGGCCGGAGGTCCCTATCGATCCGCGCACCACCGCGGTGCACGGGATCGTGGATGCCCAAGTCGCGGATGCCGAGCCGGCGCAGGTGGTCGTGCCGCGCTTTGTGCAGTGGCTCGGGGATGCATGGCTCGTGGCGCACAACGCCCCCTTTGACATCGGCGTGCTGGGCTTCGAAGCGGCGCGCCATGGCTTCGAGCTGCCTCAGTCAACGGTACTTGACACTGTCAAGCTGGCTAGACGCTACATCCCCGAGTCCAGCGACCACAAGCTGGAGACCCTGACCCAGCACCTCGACTTGGATGTGGATGTGCACCATCGCGCGCTGGCAGATGCTGTGTCGTGCTGGATGGTGCTGGAAGAGTGCCTTGCGCGCCGCAGCGCGCAGCCCGAAGCCCCCGTGGGTGATGCGCTTTGGACTGAGATGTTGGCCCATGGCGGTTCACGCCGCGGTTTGGCGGACGCGCTGCCCCGCCCACCGCGCATGTCGCCACGCCTGCGCCCGCTCGAAGCCGCTGCCCGCGAACGCGCTCCCGTCGTCGTGTTGTACGGCGAGGAAGGCCCCGTCAGCCCCCTGCGCATCGCACCTCGTTTGCTGTTTGAATCGGGTGACAAGGGCTACATGGAAGCCGAGTGCCTGCGGTCAGGTCTGCTGAAGACCTACCGCCTCGATCGCGTGCAACGTGTGCTGGAAGGCCCCTAGAGGGCCATTCAACGACCTTTCCGAAGCTCTTGGTTGTGCCTTGGCACAACTGCGCCTACTCTGTTACGCCTTCAAATCCGGCAGTAGCGAGCAACATGACCGCCAAGCAGATCCGAAACATCGCCATCGTCGCCCACGTCGACCACGGCAAGACCACCCTCGTGGACAGCCTCTTCCGCTTTGCCGGTACGTTCCGCAAGAACCAACTGGTTCAGGAGCGTGCGATGGACAGCGACGCGCAAGAACGCGAACGCGGCATCACCATCCTCGCCAAGAACACGGCGGTGGACTACCGCGGTTGGCGCATCAACATCGTCGACACGCCGGGCCACGCCGACTTCGGCGGCCAGGTCGAGCGCACGCTACGCATGGCAGACGCCGTGTTGTTGTTGGTCGACGCGGCCGAAGGCCCGATGCCGCAGACACGCTTCGTGTTGCGCAAGGCGTTCGAGAACGGCCTCAAGGCGATGGTCATGATCAACAAGATCGACCGTCCCGATGCACGCGTCGCCGCGGTGCTCGACATGGTGCTGGAGCTCTTCATCGAGCTCGGCGCCAGCGACGAACAACTCGACTTCCCGGTCGTGTACGGCTCGGGCCGTGACGGCTATGCCAAGAAGTCGCTCAGCGACGAGAACAAGGACATGGAGCCCTTGTTCGACATGATCCTGACGCATGCGCCGCAGCCGCCGACGGACGACGATGCGCCCGTGCAGTTCCAAGCGGCCACGCTGGACCACGATGACTTCCTCGGTCGCATCGCCATCGGCCGCATCCGTCGCGGCACGCTCAAGAACGGTGCACGCGTGGCCGTGTGCCATCCCGATCGCGAGAAGGCGATCGTGGGCCCGATCAAGGGCTTGTTCCGCTACGAAGGCTTGACGCGCGTGCCGGCCGAAACGGTGGGCGCAGGCGACATCGCCGTGGTGGCGGGTATCGAAGACTTGACGATCGGCGACACCTTGTGCCCGCCCGATCAGCAAGAGCCGTTGCCGGCGATCAAGCTGGATGAGCCGACGATCGCGATGGAGTTCTTCGTGTCGAACTCGCCGTTCGCAGGCCAAGAAGGTGACTTCGTCACGAGCCGCCAGATCTTGGCGCGCCTCGAACGCGCCGCCTTGCGCGATGTGGCTCTGCAGCTCGTCAACAACGAAGCCAGCGACGGCTGCTACGAGATGAAGGGCCGTGGTGTGATGCACCTCGGCGTGTTGATCGAGAACATGCGCCGCGAAGGCTACGAGTTCAGCGTCGGCAAGCCGCGCGTGATCTTGAAGAAGGTCGATGGTGCCTGGTGCGAGCCGTACGAGCGCACCGTGGTCGAAGTGCCCAGCGAACACGCTGGTCGCATCATCGAGTACTTCGGTCGTCGTCGCGGCGAGATGACGCACATGGAGCCGTATGGCGACACGTCGACGCGCCTCGAGTTCTTGGTCCCTTCGCGCGGCTTGATCGGCGCGCGCACGGCGCTGATGACTCTGTCGCAAGGCATGGCGATCCTCAGCCACGTGTTCGAATGCTG
>CAIKQM010000248.1 GCA_903829565.1 uncultured Planctomycetota bacterium | reverse complement strand
GTACACCATTGTCAAGGTGGGTTGACGCTGTCCAATCGTTTTGACAGCCGCATCCGCCAGCCAGCGCGAGCTGGGCAACCCGCTTTTCGGCCCCCAGAAGTCAAAGAAGGGGAACGCACCCAGCTCGGCTTCGAGCTTGGCCCCGTACTCGTGCGGGGCCGCATACACTGCCGGAATCTTGCGCCCATCGGCCGGGTAGTACGGGCGCGGGGTGATCGCATAGTCAACCGCCGCCCCTAAGTTCCACCACCAGAAGATCTTGGCTGTGGTGGCTTGCGGATGCAGGCGCTTGACCGCTTCGTAGGTCTTTTCCCCCGTCACCAGCGCATTCGACTGGCGCCACAGATTGGCCTCGCCCGTCTCGCGCATGTACCAACCATTGCCCACCGCACCATGCGCGCTGGGGGCAAGCCCGGTCAGCATGGTCGCCTGCGCGCTGCAGGTCACAGCCGGCAGGATCGGCCGCATCGGTGCCCCGCAACCTTCGCGCATCAACCGCCACAGATGCGGTGTGTCCGCGCTGATTTGGCGTGTCGAGAGTCCGACCACATCGATGCAAACGACCGGTTTCATGCTGGGTGGGGGATGCTAGCATCCACGCATGCTGCGCAGACTGCTCGATCTGTTCCGAGGCAAACCCGTGCTCATCAGCGGTGCCTCCAAGTTGCAAGAAGGCATGGGCAAGGTCGTCGATCTCGGCGATCCGTTGGCGGGTGGACGTCAAGTGGTCTTGTGCCGTGTTGAGGGCAAGGTCTACGCCCTCGACGCAGCCTGTCCGCATGATGGCGGGCGCCTGATTGGCGGCCCGTTGATCGACGGCAAATACGCGGTTTGCCCGCTGCACAACTATCACTTCGACCCCAAGACCGGCGCTCCAGTGCGCGGCGTGTGCAGCAAGGCCAAGACCTACAGCGTCGCCGAAGCGAACGACACGGTCGAAGTGCGCGTGTAGGCCGTGTGTTGGGGGGACTCGGAACCCGTTTCCGAGACGATTCCCGCTGGCGCCTACGGTCGAGTTCGTAGGCCACGGTACTCCTGTCAAAGAATCATCAAGTGTGAAGTGGCGGCTTCCGAACCAAGGGGAGCCAGAGCGGCGCAAGTCCCGAGCGCATTTCGCGCGGGTCCCCAGTCGCAACGACCTACGACCACCACACACGACCGTGAAACCCTCGAACCACACGCACTCCTCGCTCGCGTCGTTCTTCAACATCAACTCGAAGAACCTCTCTGAGCGTCGCCAGTTCATTCGCATCGGCGACGCCGAGCGCCGCACGATGGAGGCCCTCATCCCGTGGGCCGAGAAGCACGCGGACAGCATCGCCCGCGAGTTCTACGACTGGCAGTTCGCCTTCGGCGCCACGCGGCGCTTCTTTGATGAGTACTCGCGCAGCGCGGGCGTCCCGCTCAACGCGCTGCGCCAGCAGCTCGAACGCGCGCAGGCCGGGTACGTGCGCAGCCTCTTCGGCGGCGCGCGCAGCGATTGGGGCGTCGATCACTTCGAGCACCGCCTCAACGTGGGCCAAGTTCACGACCGCATCGACCTGCCGACCAAGTGGTTCGTCGGTTCGTTCCCCGAGTTCATGCGCCTCTTCCGCCTGCACCTCACCGAAGAGATCCCGGACGCGACCAAGCGCGAAGAAGCGCTCGACACGATCAGCCGCGTCATGAACTACGACATGCAGGCGGTGATGGACTCCTACATGTTGTCCGTGTTCCGCTCGATCGGCGTGCGCTTGGACAGCGTCAAGGTCGATGGCGACCGCGACCGCACCGAGTACATGGGCGGCATCAAGCAGCAAGTCGGCAACGCGATCCGCCAGATCTCGAACTCGGCGCGCACGCTGAATGACTCGGCGATGCGTCTCGCCGCCGTCAGCGAGAAGCTCTCGCAAACCGCCGGCAGCGTCGCCGCCGCCACGGAAGAGATGAGCGCGTCGATCCGCGAGATCGCCGGCAACTCGGCCCAGGCTTCGAAGGTCGCGCAAACGGCCGTCGATACGAGCAAGGGCGCGTCCGAGACGGTGCGCAAGCTCGGCGAGAGCTCGAAGGAGATCACGCAAGTCATCAAGCTCATCACGACCATCGCCGGTCAAACGAACTTGCTGGCGCTCAACGCCACGATCGAAGCCGCGCGCGCCGGCGAGTCGGGCAAGGGCTTCGCGGTGGTCGCCTCCGAGGTCAAGAACCTCGCGCGTCAGACCGCCCAAGCCACCGACGGCATCGGCCGCATGGTCGAGAACATCCAGGGCGGCACCAACGAGGTCATCAAGGACATCGGCAGCGTGCACACCGTGATCGACCAGATCAGCGAGCACGAACACAGCATCGCCGCCGCCGTCGAGGAGCAGAGCGCCGTGATCGCCGAGATCAGCCGCAACGCCCAAGCCTCGTCGGCCGGCGCCGAAGAAACGCGCTCGTCCGCCGACGAACTGAGCCGCCTCGCGCTGCAACTCGAAGAGCTCGTCAAGGCGTTCGACGTCGAGCCGGTCTGACAGCCGCGCGTAGCCCGTGACACCACCACGGGCCCACCACAGTCACACACCACGTTCTCCCCGCGCAGGGGAGTGCGTGGTGTGGGGCTTTTTTTAGAAATTTCTGTCCTCGTGTCCGCACCCTCGTCGCTTCAATTCAGCAAGAGGCTATATGAACGACGACTCGCTTGGCTCAGATCGAACGATGGGAGCTTCCGGCTACAACCACGGCCAACCTGCTCCTCCTGAACTCGGTGCTCTTTCAGACCGTTCAATCGGTGAGAGTCCGACGGTCGCCGGGAGCGGTTTGGAGTTTTCTTCTGAACAGCTAATCGGGTATCTGGTTGATGGGCGCTACGAGATCCAGGCGCTGCTTGGTCGTGGTGGTATGGGCCAAGTATTCCGAGCTTGGGATCGGCGACTACAAAGGGCCGTTGCGTTAAAGCGGCTGTTGGGTGCTGCAATCGGTTCCTCAGCTTCGAGAGAGCGTTTCGCTCGAGAAGCCAAGGCCGTTGCAACCCTTTCACATCCCTGCATAGTTCAGCTGTTCGACTATGGCGACGATCGTCATGGCCCTTACATTGTGATGGAGCTACTGGAGGGCGAGGATCTTTTGCG
>CAIKQM010000247.1 GCA_903829565.1 uncultured Planctomycetota bacterium | reverse complement strand
TTTGACAACGATGCCGACCTCGACATCTACCTGTCGAACACCTCGCAGATCAGCCAGCAAGGCAACAAGTGGTGGGTCAACATGGGCGGCGCTCAAGCGGGTACCGCTGGTTACTACCAAGACCAAACCGTGGCCCGTTGGGTAGGCCTCGGTGGCGCAGGCTCGTCGATCGCGCCCACGCAGGTGCTGGTCAGCGGCGGCTACATCGACTTCAGCTGCGACTGCGACTTTGGTGACCTGGACAACGACGGTGACCTTGACCTCGTGCACTCGAGCTACGGCGGCGCCTTCGGTGGCCAGTTGCCGACGCGCCTCTTCTTGAACGACGGTGCCGGTAACTTCAGCGAGTTCAACCCGAGCAACTTCCAGTTGCTGGGTCAGACGATCGCCGTGGGCAACCCGGCCATCTGGGCCGCGGGCACGCAGGCCACCAACACCACCAACGCGACCGGCGCCAATGCCGACGTGGCGTCCAGCGCTTTGGACATCGACCTCGCCGACATCGACGGCGACATGGACCTCGACATCCTGCACGGCGCGCGTCAGGAAGTGCCGCGCTTGTTCCAGAACCGTTTCGCCGAGAGCGGCAACGTGCTCACGGCTTACCGTGACGTGACCGGTTCGAACTTCCCCGCGGGCTACTCGACGGGCGACGGTCACTACGAGCAGGAGATGGGTGACTTTGACGCCGACGGCGACGTAGACATCTACGGCCTCAACTGGGCCGCGGGCTTCGGCTTCACCGACGTCACGATGAAGAACACGGGTGCCGGTGTGTTTAACACCCTGACCACGCTGACGAACTCGGACTCGGACGACAACGAAGGCGACTTCTTCGACTACGACAACGATGGTGACATCGACCTGTTCGTGGCGAACTTCGCCGGTCAGGAGCGCGTGTACCGCAACAACGGCACCGGCACGATGACCTACCAGGCGACCGGCACCGTGGTGCCGACCGATGGCACGATCTCGTTGGATGCCGACTGCTGCGACGTGGACGGTGACCAGGACTACGACGTGTTCGTGGCTAACGACACCAACACGGCCGAGTGGTACCTCAAGAACAACACCGCGGCGAATGACACCTTCGCGCCGGTGATGTACCGCCTCACGCAAGTGGCCGATCGCGCCGCTGGTGCGGCTCCGACCATCGTGCGCGTGCAGGTCTACGACAACGCGCCGTACTACATCACCTGGTACAACAACACGCGTCTGGAGTACCAAGTGAATGGTGGCGCGGTGCAGACCGTGACCATGCAGTCTTCGGGTGGCCAGATCTTCCGTGCGCTGATCCCGGGCAATGTGGTGGGCAACGTGACCTACCGCGTGCTGTCGACCGACAAGTACGGCAACACGGGCACCACGGGCACGCTGAACTACAACTCGACCTCGGGTGCGCTCGGCACGGCCTTCTGCTTCGGCGATGGTTCGGGCACGGCCTGCCCGTGCGGCAACAACTCGGCAGTGGGTGCGGGCCAAGGCTGCGCCAACTCGCTGGGTGCTGGTGCGCGTCTCGCTGCAACGGGTACGGCCAGCCTTGCAGGCGATTCGGTTGTGCTCGCGGGCAGCGGCATGCCGAACAGCTCGGCCTTGTACTTCCAAGGCACGGCTCAGGGCGGCGCTGGTTTGGGCACGGTCTTCGGTGACGGTTTGCGTTGCGCCGCTGGTTCGGTCACGCGCCTCGGCACCAAGAACAACGCGCTGGGTGTGTCGAACTACCCGGTTGCCGGTGACCAATCGGTGTCGGTCAAGGGTTTGATCACCGTGCCGGGCACGCGTTACTACCAAGTGTGGTACCGCAACGCCGCGGTCTTCTGCTCGGCCAGCACCTTCAACCTCACCAACGGTTTGACGGTCGTCTGGAACCCCTGATAGGGGGCGCGTGAGCGCAGCGCAAGCTGCGAATGTACGAGCGGGGCGTCGCATCAGCGGCGCCCCGCGTGTTTGGTGCGCGCACAGTTGCGGTGCCCGTGGGCGTACAATCGGTGGCCATGGATGCGGGACGCTATCTGCCCTTTGCCACGCGTGTGCTGCGGCACGCAGGGCCGCCCGTGCACCTCACGCTGTATGTGACGGGGCGCTGCAACTTGCGCTGTCGTCATTGCTTTCATCACGAAGAAGTTGCGGCCGGCATCGAGGGGGCCAGCTTGGCCCAGTACGAGGCGCTAGCGGCCTCGTGCGAGCGACTCGGTCCCTTGGCCTGGGTGTCCATCGGGGGCGGAGAGCCGTTCTTGCGCCGCGATTTGGCGCAGATTGGCGCTGCCTTTGCGCAACGCGGCTTGAGGCATCTCGCCATTCCCACCAACGGCTTGCTGCACGAACGCTATGCGCCCTTCGTGGACGAGCTGCTGCCCAAGTACCCGGACTTGCATCTGGCCGTGTCGGTTTCTTTTGACGGACCTCCGGCGATTCATGACTCCATTCGCGCGGCCACAGGAGCGCATGAGGGAGCCAAAGAAGGCGTACGTCGCCTGAAGGCCTTGCAGCAGCGGCACCCGAATCTCGGTGTGGGCATTCTCGTGTGTGTGACGCGCGAGAACCAAGACACGTTGGCCGCGCACATGGAGGAGTTAGTTGAGGAGCTACAGCCGGACAATGTGACCGTGAACCTGGCGCGTGGCACGGCCTTGGATACAAGCCTGCTGGCGGTGGATGTGCAACGCTACGAAGAGGTAGTGGCGACCAAACAGCGGTTGGTGCGCGCCAAGAAGCTGCCGTACTTTGACTTCCCGCTGGCGCGCTTGGCGGTCGCTCGCGATGAGCTGATGTACGAGCATGTGGCGCGCGTCGCGCGTGGTGAGCATGCGCAACAACACTTGCCTTGCACAGCCAGCTCGTTGTCGTGCGTGGTAATGGAGAACGGTGATGTGCGCGCGTGCGAGATCTTGCCGGACAGCATCGGCAACTTGAACAGCACTGCTTGGGATCTGGCGGCTTTGTGGGAGAGCGCCGCAGCCAAGGAGTTGCGGGCACGCATCAAGTCCACGCGTTGCGCCTGCACTTGGGAATGCGCGCAGGCGGACAATGTGCTGTTCCACTTGCCTTCGTGGCCGCGCCTTGCTGCGCGGATGTTGCGGTCGTGACACGGCTCTTGGTGATCGTGCCATGCCGCGATGAGGGCGTCGTCATCGAGCGCCGCCTGGCGAATTTGGCGTGGAGTGCTTGGCCTGCAGCGCTCCAGCCGCATCGGGTGTTGGTGGTGGACGATGGATCGATGGATGAAACGTCGCGTCTTGCGCAGGCCGCTGGTGCGCGCGTGTTTGATCCTGCTCTGGTGCAGTACGAGACGCTGAGCAACACCACGGCACCGGGGAAGAGTGGTGCGGTGCGTACGGCTCTTGCACGTGCGGCTAGTGAATGTGATGTGGTCGTCTTGACGGATGCGGATGTGGTTCACGACGCCAAGGCGTTGGTGGAACTGGCGCAAGCCTTTGAGTGCGATGCGAAGTTGGCGTTGGCGTGCGCAGCCCAGACCTTTGTCGAGAAGTTGCCTGCCGATGGTCGTGTCGGTTCGTCTCTGGTCGACGCAGGTCAGCCCTTCGATCATGCTACGGCGTGGGTGCGTGCGTGCGAGTCACGCGCGGGAGTGTTGTGGAGCTTGCACGGGCAGTTGTGTGCTTGGCGTGCTTCCCTGCGATTGGCGCCGAGCTTGGGGGTGGCCGCTGATGACCTAGACCTCGTCGGTCAAGTGCGTGCGCGTGCCACAGGTCCGTGCGCAGTGCGCGTCGTCGGTGCTGCGCGCTTCTTTGAAGTCAAAAGCTCGGGGCCCGTGGCGGCAGGGCAAGCACTGCGGCGTGCGCGCGCCTACTTTCAAGCGATGCAGCGGCGCGCTCCAGAGGCTGGCGGGCCTCTACGTCAGACCCAAGCGTGGGCGTATCGCACCCTCCCTGGTTGGGCTCCGCTGGCTCCGCGCGTGCTGCAGGTTGGTCTGTGCGCGCTTGCTGCTTTGTGGGGCGGTTTCATGGCTGCGCTTGCATGTGCGACGGTCCTCAGCCTGTGTGCAGCCATCCCCGCCTGCAGGTACTGGCTTGAGTTGCTGCGCACCATCGCCCGTGCGCGCCAGCTGGAACGTCGTTCGAGTCTGAGTGACCGTTGGAGCATGCAGCGCACATGAAGACTCCCTCCACGACAACGGCGCGAGACGTGTGGGTGTTGGTGAGCCTCGCCTGCCTCGCTGTGCTGCTGCGCTGGATCTCCTTGCTGGCTTACGAGAGCACGCATCCACTGGCCGGCGTACCGGTGATCGATGAGCGTAGCTATGACGAATGGGCGCGTCGTATCGCCGCAGGTGATTGGCTCGGCGGCACAGAGGTGTGGTTTCAAGAGCCGCTGTATCCCTATGTGTTGGCCCTGATCTACAAGTTCCTCGGAGATGCGCTGCATACGGCGCGTGTCGTGCAGTGCGTGTGGTGGGGCCTGAGTGGTTTGCTCGTGGCTTGGACTGCAAGGCGCTTGTTCGGTCAGGTGCCGGCGGTCATCACTGCGGCTGCTTGGGCGCTGTACGGCGCCGGTATGGTCTTCCCTGCACTGCTGCTCAAGGAGAACTTGTTCCTGCCGATCTTGGCGGGCTTGGCGTGCTTGCTGGTGCTGTCACGCACACTTGACGGTCTGCGCGCACTAGCCGCTTGGTTGCTGGTGGGCGTGTTGGTTGGTGCTGGTGCGTTGCTGCGCGGCAACATGTTGGTGCTGGTGCCGATGTTCGTGCTCTGGCCGTTGGCACGTACTTGGTGGGAACGCGAGTCGCACGCGCGCACCAAGTCCTATGTGCGCGCGCTGCAGCACAGTGCCTGTGTGGTCGTGGGCCTTGCTCTGGCCTTGATGCCGGTGCTGTGGCGCAATCACCATGTAGGTGGTGTGTGGGTCCTGACCACATCGGGAGCGGGCACCAACTTGTATGGCGGCAACAACCCCGAGAATCCATGGGGGCGGGCGACGGAGTTCTCGTTTGTGCGGGGTATTCCGGCCTATGAAGCCGGCGACTGGAATCGCGAAGCGGAACGCCGGCTCGGTCGTGAGTTAGACCCCAAGGAAACGAGCGACTATTGGCTGCAGCAGGTGCTGCAATCGGTGCAGCGTGATCCTGGCTTGCATGCCTCGATCCTATGGAACAAGTTGCGCCTTACGCTGGGCGCGTATGAAGTGCCTGACAACCACATGATCGAGTGGGACGCCCAGCATGTACCGCTGGCGCGTTGGTTGCCAAGTTGGGGCGTGTGGGGCATGTTGGGATTGGCTGGTGTGTTGTGGTTCGCGTTGGGCGCACGCGTGGCGGGAGAGCGGAGCGGTGTGCAGTGTGTGGGTGGCGCACGCGAGCTGGCGCTGCTCTTTGCGGCGTACCTGGTCACGATCGTCTTAACGGTGACGAGTGATCGTGCGCGCCTGCCCTTGTTGGTGCCTTTGCTTCCGTTTGCTGGCTGGATGTGCGTGCAGCTGTACGGCGTGTTGCGCGCACACACGGCGCGCGGCTTGAGCATCAGTGCGTTTGTGTTGGTGTGCGCTGGTGTCGCTGTGCATGCGCCCGCGTTGCCGAGCGGTGAGCGGCAGCAGGACTTTGACGAGCGCGAGTACAACTTGGCGGTGGTCTGGCGCGACCAACCGGGCCGCGAAGAGGACGCGCGGCAAATGGCCATGGCCTTGCAAGAGCGCCATCCTCGCAGTGTGCGCGTGCGTTTGTTGGTGGCCGAGTTGGAGTTCCGCGCTGCTGCACGCCAACGAGATGCGGCACGCTTGCGCGAGTTGGCCGAACGCGGGGCCATGTGGTGTGACGCGGCTGAGTTGGTTGCGCGCGAGCGCTTCCGCGGCTGTGCTTTGCAGGCCTGGTGCCTGCTGGAACTGGGTGATGGGGCAGCTGCTGCGCAGGCCTTCGCATCGGCACGGGCCTTCGATGGCGATGATGTGCAGTTGCGACGTGGAGCAGCGCGCTCATGGTTGCTGCTGGCTGAAAGCGATGCCGCTCAACGGGCGGAGCATGCACAAGCCGCACGCCAAGTGCTCAGCGTGCTGGCCCCTGAACCCGAGACGCGCGTGTTGCGCGCGCAGTGTGACTTTGAACAAGCGCGCAGCCTTGTGCGTGGCTCCACCGAAGCGCGTGTAGCCATTCAGCGCGCACTCGATGAGCTAGAAGTGGCCTCACAAGCTCGAACGGGCAACATGGACACGCCACTCATGGTGCGCGCGGAAGCGCGACGGCTGGCGGGCTGGATCCAGTTGTGGCTCGGCAATCCGCGCGGCGCGAGCGGGCACTTCCGCGCGGCCCTCGACTTGGGCGATGCAGGCACTGCAGAGCTGGGATTGCTCTCCGCTTTGGTCGCGCGCGCCGAAGCCGGTGAGACCGAGGCTGCGTTGCTCGCCGAAGTGGATGGGCGCTTGGCTACGTTGCCTGCGGGGCCTGCAGTTGATGAGTTGCGTGCGCGCCGCGCACGCCTCAGTCCAGCGCCTCGTTGAATTGCAGTTGGTACAAGCGTGCGTACAAGCCGCCGCGCCGCAGCAGTTCGTCATGCGTGCCGCGTTCCCGCACGCGGCCTTTGTGCAGCACCAAGATCTCATCCGCGCGCCGCACAGTGGACAAGCGGTGCGCGACCACCAGCGCCGAGCGTCCAGCTAGCAGGCGTTGCGTGGCATCTTCGATCTTCGCTTCCGTGCCAGAATCCACGCTTGCAGTGGCTTCATCCAGCACCACCAACGGCGGTCGCGCGGCTAGAGCCCGCGCAATCGCCAAGAGCTGACGCTCCCCAGTGCTGAAGGTGCCTCCGCGCTCGGCCACGGCAGCATCCAGACCGCCCTCCAAACGCGCCACGACGGCATCGGCATGGCTGGCACGCAGAGCTTCGTCCAGTGCCTC
>CAIKQM010000246.1 GCA_903829565.1 uncultured Planctomycetota bacterium | reverse complement strand
CTTGGCTGGCGTCCTGAACTTGCTCCAGCTGAACCACCACGCCGCGTTCGGTGCGTTCATGCTGGGCCACGACCACGGGATGGCCCTTGGCGCGCAGCCACTCGCGCTCAAAACGCGACAAGTCAAGTCCACTTGACACTTGGAAGGAAGCGATCAGGTCCTTGGTCGTCACGGCGCGATTCGTGTGCATTCCGGTCCAGCGACGCACGGCCGACACGAACAGCTCGTCTCCCAGCATCCCGCGCAACAAATGCAGTCGCGCGGCGCCACCGGGGTACACATGGCCCGAGAAGAACAGCTCCATCGGCTCGCGCGCCACACCGTGCACAATGCCGCGGCGCGGTGTAGAGCCAGAGGCGGCCAGGTAAGCCAATTGCGTATCACGCATGTCGCACAAGAACACATCACGACCGCGCGAACGCTCGGTCCACAAGTGCGTCAAGTAGGTCGCAAAGCCCTCGTTCAGCCAGATGTCCGACCACTCTGCGCAGGTCAACAAGTCACCAAACCACTGATGCGCCGCTTCGTGTGCAATCAGGCCTGTAGCCGGTTGGTCTGCACGCCCCTTCTTGTCCAGCAACGCTGTCTCCGTCAGGGTGGTAGCCGAGATGTTCTCCATGCCACCGTAGTGGAAGTCGTCGACACATGTCTGCGCGTACTTCGCATGCGGGTAGCGCACGCCTGTCAGTTCGGAGAAGTACGCCAAGATCTCATCCGTCTCTTCGAAAGCGGGCAGCAGCTCGCTCTCCAAATCGCGCGGGCCTACGAACCACAACGGCGTCGAGCCATAGGCACCCGAGGCCTGCGCGAACTCCCCTGCCACCAGAGTCGTCAAGTAAGCAGGATGCGGATACGTCGTGCGCCAGCGCTCAAAGACGGTGCTGGCGGACTCAACGCGCTCGATGCGTTCACCTGCCGCAACGATGGTCCAACCGGCGGGAGCAGTCACCAACAACTCATGTGTCGCACGCTCGAACGGCTCGTCCAAGCACGGGAACCAGCCACGCGATTCATCGCACTCGCCTTGGGTCCACGCTTGCGTGGGCTGCCCCTCGCGCGGTGCGGCCCAATGCAGGCCCGTGCGCGGCATCCCACCGTAGCGCACGCGCACCTCCGTCCACTGGTCGCGCTGCAACGCTTGCGCCAGTTGCACGCGCAAGCGATCGCCTTCGTGCGTGTGAGCCAACACACGCTCGCGCTCATCGCGCACCTCGCGCTCTTGCAAGCCTTGGAGATCGAGCTCCACCTGTTGCAACCCATCTTGTGTGGGCCACAAGCGCACGCGGCACTCGCCTTCCAAGCTGCGCTCGGCCGGATTGAGGGTCAACTCGATGCGGTAGTGCTCGACATCAAACGCAGGTCTGCGCGCCACGATCTCCCGCGCAGGTCGGAAGGCCGGCGTCGAGGTACAGGCTGCGGCGAGGAGCACGACACCAAGAAGGAGGGGCTTCATCGGCGACGATCCTAGCTAGACTAAGCGCGGCTGCATGGACTTCTTGCTTGAGTGCGTGGGCTTCCCCCCTGACTGGCCGCTGGAACGGCTGGTTGCAGAGGCCGTGGAGAACGGCGAGGGGGCCGTGTGGCGCGGCCAAGCCAGCCATCACCGCAGCCTGCGCCTGAGCGCGGATGTGCAGGTCTTGGTGGAGCGCGACGCCAAGGGCCATTGGCATACGCTGCCGTTGTGCGCCACACCGCATCGCTTGCGCGTGGCGGTCGAGCGGCGCATGCGCACGGCCGACACGCGTTTTGACACGGCGATTGGTGGCTGGGTTGCGCCCGAATGGGGCGCAGAGCCAAGCACCGACCCGCGCGGCGCATGGCCCATCGCTGCGAGCTTGGTGGACGCGCGCAAGTTGCCGCCGCGCTTGCCCAAGGGTCATGTGTTGGCATTGGAGGCCTGTGCTTTGGCGCTGGACCTCTCGTATGTGGGTGACGACGCGCACTGCACCCATACCGAGGCACTCGGCAACGAACGCGGCGCGTGGCTTGAACCTTTGGGAGGAGCCGACTCGCCTGTGGGCGCGATGGAGCTGTCGGCGCGCGTGTCACGCATCCTGCGCGAGACGAATCCGCTGACCCACGAAGCCTACGAAGTGCTCGAGCTTGACTGCCCGGCGCGCCCGGTGCGCGCCCTCGTCAGCCAATGGCAGCGCGAGCAGGATGAGCTGCCGCGCATTGAGGTAGGCGCCCGCATTGAAGGCGTGTTCCTCTTCGTAGGCCGCGTGTGCGGTGGCTTGCCAGGGCCGCAAGCCAAAGCGCGCGGTGCGTTCGGCTAGCGCTCGACCACACGCCACTCAGGAGCCAGCGCGCGAAGCTGATCATTCGTCATCAGCATCGTCGACGAGACCAGCAGCACATCGTGCTCGCCTCGGCGTTCGATCAGGACACTCTTCGGTGCCATGCCGGGCGCGTCGGGCTTCGCAACCAAGTGGGCACGCGCAGCCTCGGCGAACTCATCCGCATCTTTGGGGCTGTCCCAGCGGCTGGCCAGCACCAGCACCTCACCGGCCTTGGCCGGGTCGGCCTTGTCAGCACTCGACAACCACAACACGCGGTCACCATCCCAGCCGCTCGCTGCGGCGTTGGTGTACTCCACGCCCAAGATGCTGGTGGGATTCGACACATCCAAGCCCGTGCGCTTGCTCGGCGGCGTCGTCAGCAACGCCAACATCATCTCCCCGTACACATCGGTACCGCCCACGGACCAACCCGCCGGTGCATCGGCAAAGGCCAGGCGCACCGGTTCATCGCGCCGCGCCTCATCCCAATAGCGTTCCGGATGCAGAACTTGCTCCGTCGAGCGCGGAGGCGTGCGCAGTGCGAGATCCAGATCCGCAGGCTTGGGCTTGGCCATCAAGAGGTTGAGCCCGCCTTGGCGCACCAAGAAGCCTTCGCCACGCAGTTAGCTGCCGACCAGCGGCTTCCAGATGTACGGCGGCGCAGCAGCAAGCTCAGGCCCGCCCAACGACTGCGCCTTGGCCAGGTCGTTGGGATCGACTTGG
>CAIKQM010000245.1 GCA_903829565.1 uncultured Planctomycetota bacterium | reverse complement strand
TCCAGCGCACGTGCGTATGCGTCTTGCGCAGCCACAAGGTCCATCAACGTGTCGGGCAGCGGCCCATCATCACGGATTGAACCAGCCAACACGAACGGCACATGGTGCGTGACGCACGCATGCATCACGCCGCCGCGCAACACGCCTTGTTCAACAGCTGCCTGCAGCGAACCGGCGTGACGAATGGCATTGATGGCGCGCATGTGATGCTTGTGCCCCTCTTCCACGGGGGCACCCGTGCGAGCTGACACACCCAGCGACGTGCCGTAGAGCTGGACTTCTACATCGTGCACAGCCAAGGCGTTGCCCGAAAGGAGCGCATCCACCCACCCGCGGCGGATCAGCTCCATGAAAGCCTCGGCGGCACCGGTGTGCACCACCACGGGCCCGGCAACGAAGACGATGCGCTCGCCTTTGCTGCGTGCATCGCGCAGCAGTTCGACCACGCGCGCGACACTGACCTCGACGCGCCGTTCCGAACTGATGTCGTTCGCCATGAAGGCGAACTGGTGTTTCTCACGCGTGGCCGCTTCGGGAATCACGCGCACACCCTCGTGGCCGACCACCACCGCATCACCGCGTCGCAGATCGCGCAGCTTGCGGCAGAGGGGCTGTCCAGCCAACACGACAATGGCGGCATCCATGCGCTGGCTAGCCACCGCTTGCCAGCGGCCACCCAAACGCACTTGTGTGCGGTGATTGGTCGTGGAATAGAACTCCAACGGTGCACAACCATCGCGGGCACAGACTTCGACCCGCGCATCCGATTCACTCTGCAACCGGCAGCCCAACGGCACCAACTGCTCGACCAGCGCACTCAACTGGCGCTCACCCTCGGCGTACAAGCGCAAGCACACACGCGAAGGCTCCTCGGTGGTCTTGCCGATGGTGAACTCGACCACTTCATAGGTACCACCACGCTCGAGGATTTTGTCAAAAATCCGTGACAGGAGCTGCGAGTCGATCAGATGGCCTTCGGCCACCACCAATTCCTGAAAGGGACCTTGACTCATGTCACCAACCCCACCAAACCAGCCAAGAAACCGCCCAAAATGCCGGTGATTCCGAAGGTCACCGCCCAGCGATACGGCGCCTGATCAGGCAGCCGCTCCTTCGAGTACTGGTACCCGAAGAGGCCGGCAAGACCAAAGAACGCTGCCACGAAGGCAAACACCAAGGCGGTGGCCGCCAACAAGGTCTCCCCGCCCTCAGGGTCCAACCACCCTACGCCAAAGGACACCACCACTGTGGGTGGCGCGGCCTTCAGCGAGCGCACAGACCAACGTCGCACCTCGAGCGCTTCACGCACACGCGGGTCGGTGGAGGGCTGCTGCGCCGATTCTTCCTGCGGAGACATGGAAGGAGTTTCCGCAATCGCCTGCAC
The DNA here is from genome assembly GCA_903829565.1 of uncultured Planctomycetota bacterium. Classification (GTDB taxonomy): domain Bacteria; phylum Planctomycetota; class UBA1135; order UBA1135; genus SXXH01. Next base: position 337 of record CAIKQM010000245.1, on the reverse strand, counting down.
ACGACGCAAGTGGGCACTTGGCACGCGGCGAATGCGGAACAAAGTTCGCAGCGCGCTGCAGGAATCGTATTTGGCGGCGCGCGCCCGCCGCCGCGTCAGGCGTTACGACCTAAGGTTCTGTACACGACTCGCCACCGCACCCGAGTCCTGACCACAGACCACCATGATCAAGATCACCACTACCTTCCTACTCTGCGCCCTCGCCACTGCTTGCACCACAACCGGCGTGAAGACCGATTCGCGCTTGATCGACTTGCAAGTCGAGGCCTCCGAAGACGGACGTTCGCTGTCCGTTGCCATGTCGGGCTTCTGGCTCGACACGCCGAATCGGCGCACG
>CAIKQM010000244.1 GCA_903829565.1 uncultured Planctomycetota bacterium | reverse complement strand
TTCAACTTCGTGTCGACCAACGACATCATCGGCGGCAACTCGGGTTCGCCCGTGGTGAACAAGGCCGGTCAAGTCGTCGGCCTGATCTTCGACGGCAACATCGAGAGCTTGGTGCTCGACATCGGTTACGACGACAAGCAAGCGCGTGCGGTGTCGGTGGACTCGCGCGCCATCGCCGAGTCTCTGCTCAAGGTCTACAGCGCGAGTGCGCTGCATGCCGAGCTGATGGGTGGCCGCGCTGGCGGCTGAGCCATTCGCCTACCAAGGCTGAGTTGCGGGGCATTCGGAACAACTTTCCGAGTGCCCCGCACAAGTTCTAGGGCTGTTCCAGCCGAAAGTCCTTCCGGCGAAGCGTGCTCATTCGGAGCCACGCCAGCGCCGACGGCGGGTGCGATCCCCGCGCTGCAGGTGCCCATGGAACAGCACAATGACCCGCGCGACCCGCGTGGGAACGTCATCGACATGCAGGTCATTGAAGGCCTGCGCGAGCTCGGTGGTGACGATGAGCCCGGCCTGTTGGTCGAGATCGTGGCTTTGTTCCTTGCTGATGCGCCGCAGCGTTTGGGTGAGATCGACCGCGCCCTCGCATCGGGCGACTTGCGCTCGCTGGAACGAGCCGCGCATACGCTGAAGTCCAGCAGTCAGAATGTTGGCGCACTGGGTCTGGCCAGCATGTGTCGCGAGATGGAAGAGCTGGCGCGCAAGCATGAACTTGCACCGGTGCGCGATGTGTACGAGGCCAGCCGTGGCCATTGGTCCGATGTCGAGCGCGCGTTGCGCTCCATTGACTGAACAGAGGACGATCACATGTACCGCGAATCCTTTGAAGAACTGCGCGCCTCGGGGCGCCTGCCTACTCCTCCCGGAGTGGGCGTGGTGGTGTTGAAGATCACACAACGCGACGACTTCTCGACAGAGGAGCTCGGTCGCGCCATCGCCGCTGACCCGGCTTTGACCGGCCGTTTGCTGCAGATTGCGAACTCAGCTACGCATGCGGGCGTCCGTCCGGCCACAACCATCGGTGACGCGACCATGCGCTTGGGTGTGCGCGCAGTGCGTAATGTCGCCTTGGGTTTCTCGCTGCTCAGTGCGCATCGCATCGGCACGTGCCCGCGCTTTGACTACGACCGCTTCTGGTCGGCTTCGTTGGCGCGTGCCGTCGCTGCGCGTGCCATCTCGGAGCGCTTGCGCATCGGTATCCCGGCGGAGGTCTACATCCTTGGCCTGCTGGCGGACATTGGTCGCCTTGCGCTCGCGAGTGTGCACCCCAAGCAGTACGCCGACATCTTGGCCGATGAGCGTGCGCGTGAGCCGCAAGCCGTGGCCGCGCTGGAACGCGAGGCGTTCGACATCGACCACAACGAGACGGCTTCGTTGCTGCTGGAAGAGTGGGGCTTGCCCCGGCCTTTGCGCGAAGCCGTGCTCGTGTACGAGAGCGAAGAACGCCGGGTCAATGTGACCTGCCAAGAGACGGCGGCCCATGCCAAGCTCTTGGCGCATGCCACCATCCTTGCGGAGGTGTGCCTCGCTGGTGAAGCAACGGCTGGTACCTCGTGGACGCGCTTGGCTGCGGGACTCGATGTGGTGCGCGATGCCTTGGCTCTCGATCGCGCCGAGTTCGGTGCGTGGTGTGGAGCGATTGCGCGCGAATGGTCGGAGTGGGGGCAGCGCCTGCATGTGCCCACGCAGCGCGTTGCCAGCGTGCAAGAGATCCGCGCGCGCGCCGAGGAAGCCATGGCCAACGCCACGGCGCCTCGTCCGCAAGAGCAACCTTCAGGCCGCTTGCGCATCTTGGCGGTTGACGATGATCACCTGTCACTGCGCTTGTTGCAGCGCGAGTTGGTGCGTGCTGGCCATGATGTGCTGATCGCCCGCGATGGCGGGGAAGCTCTGGCCATGGCCTTGGAAGCCTGGCCGCACATCGTGATTGCCGACTGGATGATGCCCGAGATGGATGGCATCGAACTCTGTCGTGCGCTGCGCAAGATTCCCGATGGCCGCAACATCTACTTCCTGCTGCTGACCGGGCGCGATGACGAAGAGCGTGTGATTGAGGCCTTCGACTCAGGCGTCGATGACTACATCGTCAAGCCCTTCAATCCGCGCATCTTGCGGGCTCGCTTGCGTTGTGGTGAACGTCTCTTCCAGAAGCGCGAACACGATGAGCGGCGTGAGTCCGATGAGAATCACAACCGTGTCGTCAACGGCCGTAAGGTGCGCAACGCCGAGCGTCGTGCCAATACGGATGAGTTGACCGAGCTGCACAACCGTCGCTGGGCTATGGAACGGCTGCGCGAGTATTGGGAAGAGTCACTTGAAAGTGGCGAGCCTCTGTCGGTTTTGATGATCGATGCTGACGGCTTCAAAAAGGTCAACGATGTGCATGGTCACGATGCAGGCGATGTGGTGCTGCGTGAAATCGCAGGGACATTGGCCTCGCATGCACGCGTAGGCGAGGAAGTGGCCCGCTGGGGTGGTGAGGAGTTCCTTGTGGTCTGCCGCAACGCCACTCTCGAACAAGCCATGGTGTGCGCTGAGCGCTTGCGCTTGGCCGTGGCCTCACACCGCATCCGTGCGGGTACGTTTGATGCCTGCATGACGATCAGCATCGGCGTGGCCCAAAGCGATGCTTCGATGCCGACGTTTGACACCTTGCTCAAACACGCCGACGAAGCCGTCTACGAAGCCAAGGCCGCTGGTCGCAACCGCGTCCACGCGCACACGGACAACGCACAGAACAAGAAACGCACGGCTTGAGATGACCATCCGCCGCTTCGAGGAGTACGAGCGCGACTTGCATATGCCTACACCGTCAGGTGTGGGTTGCGCGATCTTGCGTTCCGCGAGCGGTACGGATCTGGACCTTGAGCGTTTGGTTGCCGCATTGCGTAGCGATCCGGCGTCCACAGCTCGTGTGCTCGAAGCCTGCAAGCGGCATCGTCCTTCCACGCAGGCGACTACAGTGGCGATGGCTGCATCGATTCTGCACCCGCGTCACTTGTACGAGACGGCCGTGTCGTTTCACTCGCGTGGTCCGCGACGTGGTGCTGCGCGTGCCTTTGACCACGATCGCTATTGGCGCTGGTCCTTGGCCTG
>CAIKQM010000243.1 GCA_903829565.1 uncultured Planctomycetota bacterium | reverse complement strand
TGTCTGGGCTGCGACGAACTCGTTGTGCAGGACTTTGGACCAGCCGTACTTTTGGAAGTAAGGGCTCTTGCCCAATTCCACCAAGAGCAAGTTGTAGTCGGTGCCATCCGGCAAGATCACATGGCAGAGCAGACGGCCATAGACATCGCGCTCTTCCTGGCCGCTGGGGAACAACAGGCCGACGCGTGGCGCGGCGCCATCCTTACCCAACTGCTTGAAGTAGTCCTGCGCCCACAGCGCACACTCGGTCCCGAAGACCGTGCCGGGCTTGGTCTCGCTGCCCTTGCCGTTGGCCAGCGTTTCCTCGGTGTCCACATGCAGCAGGCGCAGCTTCTCGACCACACCGGCGCGCTGGATGTGGATCGTGTCGCCGTCGATCACCTTGACGACTTCGAAGGTCTCCTTGGGCGGCACCCGCGTAGGCGGGGCTTGTTGCTCCTCGGCGTGAACCGTGCAGGCGCCGGCGAGCAACAGCACGCTGGCAAGGGTGGAGAGGAGACGACGAGGAGAAGCTGGGTGGGTAACGACTTCGACCATCACGCGGCGCATCGTACCATGCCCCGAATGGACAGCGAGATCGGACCGGTTCTGAAGGGCGTGTCGGTGGCCGGCGGGTTGGCGGTGGGGCGCGTGCGTCGCCGTACGCATGAAGCTTTGTCAGGTATGCCTGCGCGCGTTCCGTTGGATGCGGTCGAGCAGGAATTGAATCGCTTCCATCAAGCGTTGCAGCGCTCGCGTGCGGAGCTAGCTGCCTTGAAGGAGCACATTCGCGGGGAAGTGCCCGCCGAGACGGCGCGCATCTTGGATGTGCACCAAGCACTGCTCAAGGACAGCGCGTTCCTTGCGGATGTAGAGAACTTGGTGATGAATGAGCAGTTGGCACTCCAAGGTGCCATCGCCAAAGTCGTTGCGGACTTTGATCGCATCTTCAAGTTGGTGGCGAATGATGCCCTGCGCGAGCGCGCGGTGGATCTGCGCGATGTGGGCTTGCGCGTGTTGCGTTGCCTCGAAGGCGAGCCGCAGGAAGTGCACGAGGGCGACGGCACGCGCGCGCCTGTAGTGTTGTGCGCCCGCGAGTTGTCGATCGTCGACATGTTCAATGCACAGCATGAGCAAGTCGCAGGCATCGTCGTTGAGCTCGGTGGTCTGTCGGGCCATGCCGCACAGATCGCGCGCTCGATGCGCATCCCGACCTTGGTGGGCGTGGAGGGCCTGCTGGCTGCGGTTGAGGAAGGGGACCTCGTCGTGCTGGATGCCAGCGAAGGCTTGTTGCGTGTGCGACCCGAAGCACGCCTTGTCGAACAGTATGGATCGACAACGCGCTCCGACCTGCCGCGTGCACGCAGAAGTCGCACGGCACCGCGCACACGTGATGCGGTCACCTTGGATTGGTCCGCGCTCTGCGGGTCACTGCCTGAGCTTGAGGAAGCGCGCGAATCGGGCTTTGATCGTGTGGGCCTCTACCGCACGGAACTGCTGTACTTCATCGATCGTGATCCGCCGAGCTTGGACGCGCTCGTCGCTCATTACAGCGCAGTGCTTGAGCATGCACCGCAGACGGTCTTCCGTCTGCTCGATGCAGACTCCACCTTGGGTGCAACTTGGCTGCATACAGGCCGCGAGGACAATCCGTCGATGGGCCTAGCCGGCGTGCGCGCGTTGTTGGCGCATGAGTCCATCCTGCGTCGTCAGCTCGCAGCGTTGTTGCGCTCTGTCACGCAAACTTCACAGCGATTGTCGATCGCGATCCCGATGGTGGTCGATTGTGACGAGCTGCGGCGTGTCAAGCAAACTGTACACGAGGAGCGGCGTGAGTTGCGTCGCTTGGGTGTGGCTTGTGAAGGCGAAGTCGAGTTCGGCGTCATTGTCTCCACGCCTGCTGCAGTGCTGGGCATTGCCGATCTTGTGCGTGAATGTGACTTCGTGATCGTCGCACTCGATAGTTTGCAGGAGCGCGTGTTAGCTGCGGATCGTCACAATGCAGCGCTCGCCTACATGCATGAGAGCTTGCATCCCTTTGTGTTGCGCGCATTGGATGCAGTCGTGCGCGCGTGTGAAACAGCAGGACGCACAGTGAGCGTGAGTGGTGCACTCGCCTTGGCACGCGAGAACTTGGCGTGTGTGCTCGGAGTAGGTGTGCGTCGTTTCGTGTTGGAGCCGGTTGCCATGGATGCATTCGTGCATGCAGCGCGTCATGTGGACATGCGTGATGCGCGGCGTGTGGCCCAGTCCGCATTGCGTGCCTCGAGTGCGGCGGAAACGCGCACGATTGTGGACGCGTTGCGTGGGGGTATGGCGGCCGAGGCCGGCGGTGACCGCTCGTAGCGGAGAGGGAAGTCGCAATTTGGGATAGGGTCTTGGGGGTCTGCGCTTCGCCCCCGAAGTGCGTCCCAATTTTGGGGCGGGAACTCTAGATCTCACCCACGGACGAAATCTGGTGCTTGTATCCGCTATAGACACAAGATAGAGTGCCCCACGTCCGAGGGGTTAGGGGACGATGCTCCGCCGGCCGTACTGTCATCGGGAGGGGTCTCGATGGGGTGGCCGACTCGCTTCCCAACTCCAGTCCCGTCGGGGAAGGCCTTCCGCAGGGTTTCCCCAATCCGGGCATCGGATGACACCCCCCTTGATGTCACAAGGGGTAGGAGGGGCGGATGTTCGAAGAGAAGGACCGTTTTACGTCCCGGCTCGCCATGATCCCGGGCGTGCGTCCGATGCCTTCGGTTGGACACTGGATTCTGCTTCAGGTGGACCATCCTCAAGAGGTCGCGCGCCGGGTGAATCGTCGCCTGGCGCCGGGCATCCTGAGCGTCCCGCGTGGCATCGATGGTGCCGTGCGTGTGCAGGTGGCCGATCCGAAGAGCAATGAAACCGTGCTGAAGGCACTGCGCGACTCAGTTTGAACTGAGGAGTAGACGAACTGGCCGAGCGGGGTGTCCCCGTTCGGCCAGTTTTTTTTTGCTTGGCACTCCCGATCGTGCCCATTCGTCGGTGCCAACCACTACCTTGGGTGTCATGACACTCGCTCCGCTCTTCGTTCTCGCTCTCTCGCTCTCGGGCGCCGAGACTCCCGCGGTCGTTCCCGCGATCACGCGTGCCGAGTTGAGTCACACGGTCAGCTACCTTGCCTCGGATGAACTCGAAGGGCGCGCGACCGCCAGCGAGGGCATTCGCAAGGCCGCCGAGCACCTTGCCCAGCGCATGCAACTGGCTGGCCTGAAGCCTGGTGGGCCCGAGGACAGCTGGTTCCAGGTTGTTCCCATGGAGCGCGGACGTGCGACGGCGATGCCGGAGCTCAGCCTTACGGTCGCGGGAGTGACGCGCGCCTTTGCTCTCGGCGTGGATTATGAGATCCAAGCCGAGCCGCTCGCGGTCAAGGACTTGCGGTTGGTGTACGTGAGTGCGCCTGAGCAGCTGCCGGAGACGGCAGATCCCAAGGTGGCTCTGGTGCTCGATGGCTCTGCCGGCCAGAGGCGCGAGTGGCTGGCCGCCAAAAAACTCGGCGAAGGCCAAGGCTTCGGCCTGATCATTACGCGCGGCCAAAAGGGCACTGGTCGCCCGCGCAGCGAACTGCGCTCGCGCATGGAACGCATCGACAAGCCGATCGCGCGTCAGGACCAACCGTTCATCGTGCGCGCGAACGGCCCGCTCTTGGAAGCCCTGCAGCAGGCGAAGGACGCGACTTTGTCGCTCGACACCAAGGTCGTGGTCGAGCGCATGGATTGTCGCAATGTGATCGGGCGCATCGACGGTGTGGGCACCAAGGAGCGTCCCGAACTGGCCGAGACAGCGTTAGTCCTCTCGGCGCACTATGACCACATCGGGCTCGACGCAGGAGCGGCCGAGGGCGCGGACCGCGTTCACAATGGTGCCGACGACGACGCTTCCGGCTGCGCCATGATGCTCGAAATCGCGGGCGCAATGGCTGCTGGCGAGGCACCTGCGCGCGATGTGTTGGTGTTCTTTGCGACGGCGGAAGAGATCGGTCTTTTGGGCACCGAGTACTACCTTGATCATCCCTTGGCCCCGCTTGACAAGACGGTGGCCAACCTCAACTTCGAGATGGTGGGGCGGCCTGATCCCAAAGCCGGCGGCGTGGGCAAGTTGTGGTTCACCGGACACGATCGCACCAACTTGCAAGCGGCCTACAGCGCCGCGGGGCTCGCGATTGTGCCGGACCCGTATCCGGACCAGAGTTTCTTTGAGCGTTCGGACAACTACGCGTTCGTGAAGCGTGGGGTCGTGGGGCAGACGCTGTCTTCCTACAACCTGCACAAGGACTATCACCATGTGTCGGATGAGGTGGCTTTGATCGACTTCGAGCACCTCGAGTTGGCGACGCGCGAAGCCTTGCACGCGGTGCGCATGGTGGCGGATGGCAGCGTCGAGCCGCTCTGGCTTCCCGGACGAGTGCCGACACGGCCGGGTGCGCGGCGGTAGACTCGCGCGCCCTATGACGACCTCCAAGCGTTCCGCAACTCGCAAGCGATTCACAGCCCGCACGGCCGACAAGTACGAGCTGTACCAACTCGCGGTGCAGTCGGCGGAACATGATGTGAAGCTGGCGGCGCGCATCTTCAAGAAGTTGCGCGGGCGCGAGGCGCTCAGCATGCGCGAGGACTTTTGCGGCACCGCGCAGCTTTCCGCCGAGTGGGTCAAGTTGGGGGCGCAGCACACTGCCGACGGTTATGACTTGGACCCCGAGCCCTTAGCCTGGGGACGCGAGCACAACCTTGCACCGCTCGGTGAGGCAGCGCAGCGCGTCACCTTGCACCAAGGCGATGTGCGCGAGGCCTCGAAGCGCAAGCACGACCTGCGCTTGGCGCAGAACTTTTCGTGGTGGGTGTTCAAGGACCGCCCGACCTTGCTGGACTACTGCAAGCGCGTGCGCAAGGACCTCGCAACTGACGGGATGTTCTTGATGGACATCTACGGCGGTTTGGAGGCTCCGGAGGAGATGGTGGAGAAGCGCCCCATCGACGCGGGCTTCACCTATTTGTGGGAGCAGGCGCTCTACTTACCCGGTAGCGCCGACTACCGCTGCCACATCAGCTTCAAGT
>CAIKQM010000242.1 GCA_903829565.1 uncultured Planctomycetota bacterium | reverse complement strand
TCCCTTGGGGAGAGCTGCTGGGCTGTCCCACCGGTGCACTCATCACCGCACTAATCACCATCGAGCGGCTCTTGTTCTTGGCGAAGCGTTCGAGTGCGCCCTTTTTGCGCAGCTCTTCTACGTGGCCAAACACAGTGACCTTGTTGATGCCGAAGTGACTGGCCGTTTCCTCAAGCGTGGGGGACACACTATGGGCGCGGGTGTACTGCTCGTAGAAGTCGAGGATTTCGCGCTGGCGCTTGGTAAGCGGGATCGTGCTCATGCTGGTCGTGTCCTCAGGCTACGGCAATTGTGGGCTTGGTTCGAGGGGTGCTGCGGCGAGCCACGCTCAGAACAGGAAGGTCGACGCGAGCAACACGGCGACAACCAGGTAGCCGTAGGAATCGGAGCGCACGTCATCGATGAGTTTGGTCATGGGAGATCCTCGTGATTGGCCTTGGTGTTGGTCTTGCTTGGAACTGTCTAGCTCGTTCTGCCCCGGGGGAACCGAGGCCGTCGGCCCCTTGCCTGTTGGAGGTTCGGGGCACAACTCTCGTCCTGACCGGCACTCCCCAGAATCGAGGAGTTGCCCATCAGGCGGCGGTGTCAGAGAACAAGCGTTCGTGTGCAGCCGTTTGGGTGGCACCCGAATGAAAACCTAACATAGGGCTAGTTTTGTTAGGTGTCAAGGTCTCAGGGCTAGGCGTAGCCCCGATGGCAGCGCTAATGATGGAAATCCATTTCAGGACTCATGTTAGGGCAATTGGGGCACCATAGGCCCTAGGCTTGCCTGTCCCGTCGAAGGTCGCCGTTTGCCCCGGAACCCAAACAAATCCCGTCTCCCCACCCAACCCGCCTTCTGCGGCCGATACCCGATTCGCTGGCGGAACTCGCCCTAGCCACCACTTCCGACCATGCCCTCACCGTCTCATCGACTAAGATGCTGGACGCCTTGCGCTAGGCGACATCGTGTCAGGAACCGTCGAACTCTTTGATCAGCCGCGCTCCTTGCTGCCCTTCGGCTTGCGGCAAGTTCCTCTCTACCGCTTCGACGTGGTCGTGGTCGGAGGCGGAATTGCAGGCGGCGCAGCAGCTCTGGCGGCAGCCAACGCCGGCGCAACGGTCGCCGTGCTGTTGAAGGGCGACACGCGCGACAGCAACACGCACTGGGCTCAAGGCGGCATCGCTTCCGTGCTCGAACAGCCCGATACTTTCGAAGCACACGAGCAAGACACGCTCACCGTAGGCTGCGGTTTGTCGGAGCGCGAAGTCGTCGAGCGCGTGGTGCGCGGCGGCCCTGCTGCGATTCAGTGGCTCATGGACTTGGGCGCGCGCTTTGATCGCCGTGCAGATGGTGCTCTTGCCGTGGCGCGCGAAGGCGGCCACAGTCACCCTCGCATCGTGCATGCCAATGGTGATGCCACCGGCATGGAGATCCAGCGGGCCGTGGCGACCGCACTGGCGGCTCATCCGCTCATCGAAGTCTTCCCGCGCATGTACGCGGTCGATGTGCTCACCGAGCGCGATGGCCGCGCTGGTGGAGTCCTCGCGCTCGATGCGCGCGGTACGCGTTTGGCGTTCAGCGCCGCGCAGACCATCCTTGCCACGGGCGGCGCGGGGCAGCTGTACCGCGAGACCACCAATCCGGACATCGCCACCGGCGATGGAGTGGCCCTAGGCCTGCGCGCAGGAGCCTCCGTGCGCGATATGGAGTTCGTGCAGTTCCATCCCACTTGCTTGTACATCGCAGGTGCTGCACGCGTGCTGATCAGTGAGATCGTGCGCGGGCACGGCGGTGTCCTCGTCGATCGCCACGGTCAGCGTTTCATGCCTGACTTCCACCCTGACGCCGAGCTGGCTCCGCGCGATGTCGTGTCGCGTGGTGTGGCGACGCGCATGGCCGCGACGGGCGATACCAGCGTCTACCTCGACCTCAAGCAGGTGGATGGCGATCCGCACACGCTCTTCCCCGGCATCTCGCGCATCTGCCGGTACTTTGGCATCGATATCGCGCGCGATCCGGTGCCGGTGCGCCCAGGTTGCCATTACATGGTGGGCGGCCTTGCGGTGGATCTCGATGGTCGCACGCATGTGCGCGGCTTGTGGGCCGTGGGCGAGTGCGCGTCGACGGGTTTGCATGGCGCCAATCGCATGGGCTCGAACTCGCTGCTCGAAGGTTTGGTGCTCGGCATGCATGCAGGCCGGGCAGCCGGCAGCGATGCGCGCGATGTCGATCCGCGCGCGCTGATGACCTCCGACGCTGGCTCGCGCGAAGTCCCGCCGGGCGTGCAGTTCAACGTGCAGGACGTGGTCTACTCGCTCAAGTCGCTGATGTGGCGCGCTGCAGGTGTCGAGCGCGAAGCCGCGACGCTCACCGATGCGCTGCAGAAGATTCGCTTTTGGACGCACGCTGCCGCTCGCGCCAGTGATGGCAGCATCCAATCGCTCGAGTTGCAGAACATGCTGTCGGTGGCGCGCTTGATTGTGCTGGGTGCTCTCCAGCGTCAAGAGTCGCGCGGCACGCACTACCGGCGTGATTTCCCGCAGCAAACTGCGCCGTACCACACACTCTTCTTGCCCGCGGTCGAGGGCAGCAAACTTGCACGCGTGTACCTCACGCATGAACCTGTGCGCGATCCCGCATCCAGCCTCGCATGACTCGTCTTCCCCAGCCGACTTCACCGCCGAAGGAGCGCGTGCTCATTGTCGGCTTGCGCCACGCCGATGCTGGTGACCTTGATGAGGATCTCTCCGAAGCCGAAGGCTTGGTGGCAGCCGCCGAAGCCGAAGCTGTCGGGCCGCGCATCCTGCAAAAGAAGCAGTGGCCCGATCCGGCCACGCTCTTTGGTCGCGGCAAGGTGGAAGAGATCAAGCACGAGATCGATCTCTTCCAGCCCAGTGCCGTGGTCATCGACAATGACCTCTCGCCGGCGCAGGGCCGCAACCTTGAGAAGGCTTGGGGCGTGCGCATCATCGATCGCTCCGAGCTGATCCTCGACATCTTTGCGCGTCGTGCGCGCACGCGTCAGGCGCGCTTGCAGGTCGAGTTGGCGCAGACCGAGTACCTCGCGCCGCGCTTGCGCCGCATGTGGACACACTTGGAGCGCATGGAAGGCGCGATCGGTACGCGCGGTCCCGGTGAGACCCAGCTGGAAACCGACAAGCGCTTGATGAAGCGGCGCTTGCAAGACTTGCGCGCAGAGCTCGCCGAGATCGAGCGTCGCAAGCAACGCCAGGTGCGTTCGCGCACCGATATCTACACGGTAGGACTCGTCGGCTACACCAACGCCGGCAAGTCGACGCTGTTGAATGCGCTCACGGGCGCCGAGGAATTCGTTGCGGACATGTTGTTCGCGACTTTGGATACGCGCACGCGTCAATGGCGCCTCAAAGACGGGCGCACGGTGCTCTTGTCGGACACGGTGGGCTTCTTGCGACGCTTGCCGCACCACTTGGTGGCCTCGTTTCACGCCACCTTGGAAGAGACGCTCGAGGCGGACCTGCTGTTGCATGTCGTCGATGCCTCGCATCCCGAGGCTGCCTTGCAGATGGAAGCCGTCGACACGGTACTGCGCACGTTGTCTGCGCACACGCGCGCGGACCTGATTGTGCTGAACAAGATTGACCGCGTGCCCGAGCCGCTGGCCCTGCACTGGTTGGTCGCGGAACGCAGCACGGAAAGCGTCTGGGTGAGCGCCGCCACCGGTGAAGGCCTCGAGCGTTTAGACGCTGCCGTTGCCGCGCGTTTGGATCGGCGCAGTGTCACAGTCGACATCACCATGCCGGCCGGCGAGGGTCGCTTGGATGCGGCGGTGCGCAAGCTCTGCAAGCCCTTGTCCGAAACATTTGACGAGGACCAATCGCTGCGCACTCTGCGTGTGCGCTTGACCGATGGCGCGCTCGGCAACTTGCGTCGC
>CAIKQM010000241.1 GCA_903829565.1 uncultured Planctomycetota bacterium | reverse complement strand
CTCCGGCTAACGACAGCGTGAATCGCTCCACACCACCAATCAAACCTACCGGTGCCTCGCGCAAAACCAAGGCAATGCGACGCGGTGACATCACCCGGCTTGCCACGCTCTAGGCTCTACGCGGAGGAAGGCCTCAGCACTCGCAGCGCGACCGTCAAACACACGGGCCCGACGCTCCATGCGCGAACGGCAGGCGGCTTCCAGCGTTCCTTCCTGCAGTTGACTGGCATGGCAGGCCAAGGCGCGCAGCTTGCGCTCGTGGGCTGCACTGGTGTCAACACAGATGGCTCCGGCGTGGTCACTCCACACCTCGTAGCCCCACATGGTGCAGGCCACATTCGGCTCCAGCTCGATCCAACGCAGCACCGCAGCGCGCACGCAAGCAGCCACGACAAGATGATCGGGGTGCGCATCCTCAGGCCATGGCAGGTAGATCAGTTCCGGCTGCAGGGCTTGCAACCGCTCGACGAGGCGCGTCACAGCAGCCTGTTGATCGTGCGCCGACGGCACATGGCCCTCAGGCAAGCGCCAGAACTCATAGTCCGGCTCGAGCAACCACGCCCCCGCCGCACGACACTCCGCTTCTCGCTGTGAGGCTGTGCCTGCACCTAAGGCACCGTCAAACACCACAAGCACATGCACGGGATCGCCCTGCATGCGGTGCAAGGCGATGCAACCACCACACCCCAAGACTTCATCGTCAGGATGCGGGGCCACTACCAGCACGCGCGCAGGCGGCGGGAAATCCAAGCGTAGGCGTTGCGTGCTCATGTAGCGGAGGTTGGCAACAGGGGTTCTACGGAATGGTCCGCTTTGTGCCAAGTGCAGGCTTGGAACACACGGCCATCCGCGAGTGTGCTGAAGCGCGACCAGTAGCGGCCTTGCGGCAACCATGACCAGGCTTCGCGGCTAAACGCAGGCTCTTGCGGTCCAAGCACACGCCCACCACACAGCCCGAAACCGCCCGTCACGGATAGTTCCCACAACACCGGCGTGTCAAGTGTATGCGACAGGTCCGGTGGCTCATGCCAGACACCTAGGTCATGGCACGCGTGAATCGCGATGTCGATCGCATGCGACTCAAGCGCTGCGGCGAGTCCGTCCGCGCAAGCGCCGATCCAACCATGGTGCCGCTGCAAGTACAGGCGTCTGGACACACGCAAGCGACGTAACGGCTCGCCCGCGAAGCGCTCGCCGTGCCCAGCCGAACGCGACCAACGATGCGCTACGCGCGCGCGCGGCTCCATGTACAACGGCACGCCCTTGCCTGCCGCACGTTTGCATAGATCCGCGTCCTCGTAGTACAGCGGAAAAGAAGCATCGAGGAACACGCCGAGGCGCGTCATCGTTTCCTGACGCACCAACAAACAAGCACCGGAGAGCATCTCCGCTCGGTACGTGTGGCTCGCACTCCATGCAGCTGCTCGTGCCGGACGCTGGGCCAGCGAACGCTGGCGTGCGGTGACTACATCCACTGCCGCATAGGCGTCCCACACCACGCTGCTAGGCGTCGGCAGGTCCACAGGCGGCAAGTACAGACGGCCCTCTTCATCAAGGCTGCAGCGCGGCGCGATGACGGCCGTGGGGTGCACAGCCAGCGTGTCGAGCAGTTGCTGGAGTGAACCGGGTGCAAAGACCAGATCCGGGTTGAGGATGAGGTAGGTGTCCGCCTGCGCAGCCCGTGTGGCCGCAAGCTGCATCCCACCTGCATAGCCCAAGTTCTGTGGCGAGCACACAACCTCTGCGCCCAAGGAGCGCAAGTGCTGCCACGCCAGCGTTTGATCGCTAGGTGAAGCACAGTCGACCACCACCACCTGTGGCGCAGCAAGTCCCAAGGTCTGTGCCTCGCGCAGCACGGAGCGCACGCATGCAACCGCATGCGCGCCCGAGTCATAGTTCACGACCAGAACGGCGAGCTTCACGCACCCGCGACCGAGCGCGGTGCCAGCTCCAACGCAGGATTCGAGAGCAGCGTGAAGCGCGGCGGCTCGGCGTGGGTCCAGTGGTGCTCCAGGGTCACGCGCCCCACCTGACCGCGTGTCGCGAGCACAGTCAAGGGTTGCTCGGCTACGAGTTCGTCGTGGCGCTGCAAGCCATGGCGGTCAAAGAGCCATGCGGCCACGCGGAAGGAGCCTGACAAGAGCGCTAGACGCGGCAAGCGCACTTCGAAACAACCAGCGGTGCCTGTCACAGGGGCAAGGCCGCTCAAGTGCGTGCCACAGGCCGCCACGATATCGCAAGCATGGTCCAACAACGCGACACCGCAATGCACGGCTTCGGTGTTGGGTGAACTCCAACGCACGCGCACAAGCAGGTCATCCCCGCTGCGTGTTTCTGTGGCACTGTCGCTGCCGACCACTTCGACGGCATCGATGCGCGGTGCTGCTGTGTGTGGCCCGTGGGCGGCGGAACGATCGGCACGCACAGGCAACGGTGCGCGCAAAGACGCTGCGTACCGAGCGGTGGTCACGGCACAGTCCCCTTGCGCTTGGACGCTGCCGTTCTCCAACCACAGAGCTTGGCTGCACAACTGGCGCAGGTCGTACAGACTGTGGCTGCACAGGATGATGGAGGTGCCTTGGTGCTGCAGTGCGCGCACGCGCTCGACACAGCGCGTTTGGAACTGCTGGTCGCCTACAGCAAAGACCTCATCTAGCAAGAGCACACGACAGGGATGAGCAATGGCTGAAGCAAAGGCGAGGCGCACTTGCATGCCGCTGGACCATGCACGCAGCGGCTCATCGGCTGCATGCTCGACCCCGGCGAATTCCAGCGCTGCAGCGGCATGCACGCGCGCCGCACGACCGCTGAGGCCGTCAAGCGCAGCGAGTTGCAACGCATTCTCGCGCCCCGACAGATCCGGGTGAAAGCCCACACCCAACTCGACCACCGCGCGCAACGGTGCTGCGCTGCGCCACCGCCCGGTACTTTGGCGCACGGCGCCGGCCAAGATCTTCAAGAGGGTGGACTTGCCTGCACCATTGCTGCCGCACAGGCCCAACGACTCGCCCTGCGGCAGTTCAAAGGACACCGCATGCAAGGCACGCAACAGCGCTCCATCACGGCGCTGGTAGGTCTTCCCGAGCGCATCGGCTTGCAAAGCGTAGGTCACGACTACACCTCATCCGCCAAGTACGGCCGACGCCAAGCCAACACACCCACAGCGGCTGCGCTGACGAGCATGGTCCAGGCCACGAGTGCGCACCACATGCTGCTCATGTCCATGGCGGCCGCGGCATGGTGCAAGCCCATAGCTGCACGCGCTGCACCCACGAAAGCCGCCAGCGGGTTCCATGTCAAACTGGCTTGCACAAGCGCATTCGGCTCGGTCCAAGTCTCGTCCCACCACACGGGGGTGGCCAAAGTTAGCAAGGGCAAGGCCCAGGCCAGGACTTCGCCCGCACTACGCGACCGCGCATGCAAACAGGCCAGCAGCGTGGCGAGTCCTGCGGTGAACGCCACGAAGAGCACCAGCACAAGGACAAGCGTGGTGTACTGCCACGTCAAACCGCGATCGAACGCCACCCACGCACTCAAGAGCGTCAGGCCTGCGAACGCCGGGATGGTCTGTGCCAGCACGGGCCGCAGTAACAAGGCTTCCAACGGAAACGACCGACGCGCGACCAAGGCGCGCTCATCGACCAAGACCGTGGCTCCACGCGTGAGTCCATGTTGGAAGATGGCGTAGACCAAGGCACCGCAAGCAAGACGTTGCGCAGTGAGTGCAGGATCGGCCAACAAGCTGTGCGCACCGAAGATCCACGCCAACACAGCCGCATGCGCGGCGACCAAGAGCACGGGCGTCACCAAGGCCAAGGGCGTCGCGCGCTGGCGCCATTCGCGGCGCGCGAGGCGCATGGCGAGCGGCAAGGCCACCGACCAACGAGCCCGCAAACCAGCCAATTCCTCGCCCAATCGCACCACAAACGGGGGCGGGGCCTCGATCCAAGCGCTGGATGTGGAGGGCGTGGTCACGGGGAGGGACTCGTACACCCCGTGCATCGGAACGGCTCCGCGCCCGACTGCAACAATACGACTGAGAACGATGCGCCGCTGGGAAGAACTTTCCGAGCGGTCAGCCGCCCGGCGTGCGCTGGGTGCGCGAGGGACCGCCGTTGAGCTTGAACTCACCGCCCAACAAAGCCTTGATCGTGTTCAGGACCAACCGCGCACGCTCTTGATCATCGGGCTGGTCTTCCCACTCGGCGTAGGAGATGTCCAGCGGTTTGGACAGGTTCTCGTTGCTCTGGCGCTCGACACGCACCTTGGCATGCCAGCGCTTGGGGTCTTGTGCATCACGCTGCCAATAAACGTGTGCGCGATCGCGGAAGCCATCGCCCTTGAACGGCGCGAGAGACGTACGCCAACCCGAGACCGCCTTGAGCTCATTCGGGTTCACACCAGAACCAATCGGATAGCCGTTGCGCTCGAGCGCGAGCACCGTGACCTGCCACAGAATGCGCTCGGTATCGGCCTTCACATCGGCCTCAATCCACGCGGCATCGCCGTCGCTGCTGGCGCAGGACGGCAACGAACCCACGCCGCAGACGAGCGCCACGACACACAACCACCTAGGCAGCACGCGCATCACTCGCCCTTCTCTTCTTGTTCCTCAGCGGTCATCTCACGGTCCTTGAGCACGATGCGCACCGGGATCTCCTTGCAGGGGAACTCTTCGCGCAAACGGTTCTCGAGGTAGCGGATGTAGTCCTTGTTGAAGTTCTTCTTGTCGTTGACGAACAACACAAAGGTCGGCGGCCGCACATCCGCTTGCGTGGCATAGCGCACGCGCGCCGCGTGACCGCCCGCAGACGGCGGACGAGCCTCCAACGCGCGCTGCAGCACACGATTCAGCTCGCCAGTGGGTACACGCATGTTCGCCTGCGCATACAGCTCCAGCGCCAATTGCAGCGTGCCTTCCACGCCCTTGCTCGTCTTGGCCGACAAGAAGCTCACCGGCGCAAAGTCGAGGCTCGGCAGCTGATCATCGATGTACTCGCGGAAGTCTTCCGGCGTCAGATCGGTCACCAAATCCCACTTGTTCGCGCCGAGAATGATCGGCTTGTGGTGATCGATGCAGTAACGCGCCAAGTCCTTGTCGATCGCCGACAATTTGCGCGTGACATCGAACAGCAACACCACCACATCCGCGCGGCGAATCGAGCGGTGCGAGCGCGAGTCCGCATAGAACTCGATCGCATCTTGCAAGCTCTTCTTGCGGCGCACGCCGGCGGTGTCGATGGCAACAAAGCTCGTGCCGTCGCGTTCAAACACCACATCGACCGAGTCGCGCGTCGTGCCCGGCACTTCGGACACGATCATGCGCTCTTCTTGCGCCAGCGCGTTGATCAAGCTCGACTTGCCGGCGTTGCGTTGCCCCACAACCGCCAAGCGCATCATGCTCTTGACCGGCGGCGTTTCATCGCTCGCATCATCCTCGTCGAAGTAGGTCAGGATCTCGTCGTACAGTTCCTCGACGCCATCCCCGTTCTGGGCACTGATGGCAATGGGATCGGTCGCGACGCCCAAGCGGTGGAACTCCCCCACCCCCCAAGCTGCATCGCGTCCCTCGGTCTTGTTCACGACCAACAGCACCGGCGTGCCGATGCCGCGCATGCGGCGCGCCACCATCTCATCCAGCGGCGTGATGCCTTCCTTGGCATCGACCAACCACAGGATCAGGTCGGCCGTCTTCAACGCGTACTCGATCTGCCGCTCGACCAAGGGACCGAGGTCATCGCGGTCCACGATGCCGATACCGCCGGTGTCGACGATCTCGACCCAGCGCCGCCGGCGACGACCACGCAAGCGAGCGGGCACGGCAACGCGGTCGCGCGTCACACCGGCCGTGGGTTCAACGATAGAAACAAGGCTGCCGCACATGCGGTTGGTCAGCGTCGACTTGCCCACATTGGGGCGACCGACGATGGCGATGCGGGGCAGGCGGGGTGCGGCTGAGGAGTTCACGGGTCTGGGGCTCAACCTACCAGATTAGAGCACCAAAGCCTGCGCGACAACCGCCGATGGCTGGCGTATCGTGAAGTGCATGACGACGCAAATGCCCGCGGACACGGTAGACCAAGCTGCAGCGAAGCCTTCTGCGACGCGCTTGGTGCCGACGCTGTATGTCCTGCAAGGCATGCCCTACTTCGTAGTGCAGGCGGCGTCGAACACCTTTCTCACGGCGATGGGTGCCGCACCTTCGCTGGTGGGCAAGGTCTCCAGCGACCTCACTTTGCCATGGATGCTGAAGCCGCTGTGGAGTCCCGTGGTCGATCTCTTTGGGACCAAGCGCCGCTGGGTGCTGGCCTCTACGATCGCGGCCTTCATCGCGATGGCCGTCCTGGCTTGGGCAACCAACAGCGAACTGTGGCTGGAGTGGACCATCGCAGCCTGCGTCCTCCTAGCCTTCGCGTCCGCGACCTATGACATCGCTTGTGATGGCTACTACATGCTGGCCTTGCCCAAGCAACAGCAAGAGCTCTATGTCGGCGTGCGCAATGCTTGCTACCGACTCGGCCGCATCCTTGTAACAGGTGGAGCAGTGGCACTCGCAGGATTGCTGCAAGCCACACCGGGCCAGCACAGCCTTGCGTATGGGCTTGAACGGCCACAAGCATGGTGCGTGGCGATTGGTGCAGGAGCACTCGTCTACGGTCTGC
The DNA here is from genome assembly GCA_903829565.1 of uncultured Planctomycetota bacterium. GTDB lineage: Bacteria > Planctomycetota > UBA1135 > UBA1135 > SXXH01. The sequence continues at coordinate 3,287 of CAIKQM010000241.1, read as the reverse complement.
TCGCCTTGTATCTCAGCTGGATTGCGCCACGGCCTGCGAACGATCAAGCGTTGCCTCGCACCCAAGTCCGCACCGGTGCCTTGGCGCAGATGGTGCGCGACTATGTGCAGCGTCCTCGCATCTGGGCCGTGTTGTTGTTCATCCTCTTCTATCGCTTTGGCGAGTCCATGCTGACGCCCATGATCGCGCCTTTCTTGCTGAAGAGTCGCGCCGAGGGTGGCTTGGGATTGACCGAAGCGGAGATGGGCTTGGCGTACGGCACGATTGGTGTGATCGCACTGCTGTGCGGCGGCGTGCTCGGCGGCTGGCTCATCTCACGCGTCGGCTTGTGGCGTTGCCTCTGGCCCATGGCAGTGTGCGTGCACCTGCCGAACGTCTTGTATGCCTGGGCCGCGCACGCGCAACCGGATGCAATGACGGTGAGCGTCGTGATTGGCATCGAGCAGTTTGGCTACGGCTTCGGCTTCACCGCCTACATGGTGTACCTGCTGCAATTCGCACGCGGATCGCACTACGCCACCACGCACTACGCCATCTCAACGGGATTGATGGGGCTGTCGGCCTGGCTGGCTGGCCGCTGGAGCGGAAGTGTGGTGGAAGCGCTCGGCTTCGAGCACTTCTTCTGGTTGGTCGTAGGTCTTGGACTAGTCGGTATCCTGACCTTGCTGTTCCTGCCGCAACCGGAAGCCCCCCACGCAGAGACCAAACTCCAGAGCTAAACGCCCGACATGCTTTTCAGCTCACCTATCTTCCTGTTTGCGTTCCTGCCGCTCTTGCTCGCGCTGCATGCGCTCCTGCCTAAGAGCACTCGCAATGCGCTGCTGTTGGTGGCGAGCTTGCTCTTCTATTGGTGGGGCGAGCCGGTGGCCTCGGTCCTGATGGTCGTCTCGATCCTGCTCAACTACGCCTTCGGGTTGCTGGTCGGGCGCGCGCAGGAACGCAACGCAAGCACCACGTGGATCGTCGGTTGGGCCGTCGCTCTGAACCTCGCGATCTTGTTCGTGTTCAAGTACGCGGACTGGGTGTGGAATGGACTCGGCTCGGTGCTGTTGGGGCTTGGTGTCATCGACACACCGCTGGCCACCATCGGCAGCGTGCTGCCCCAAGGCGGCTCGTTAGCCCAAGCGTTGCTCAACTCGGACGGCTCGGTGCGTTTGCCGATCGGCATCTCGTTCTTCACCTTTCAGGCGATGAGCTATGTCATCGATGTCGCGCGCCGCGATGGACATGTCTCCAAGAACCCGAGAGACATTGCCCTCTACGTAGCCTTGTTCCCGCAGCTGATCGCGGGTCCGATCGTGCGCTACAAGGATGTGGCCGAGCAGATCATCGAACGCAGCATCGGCCTTGAACGCTTCGCCTCCGGAGTGCGCCGCTTCTTGATCGGCCTCGGCAAGAAGATGCTGATCGCCAACTTTGCGGCGAAGGCGTGCGACTCCATCTTTGCCCTGCCTGTCGAGCAACTGACACCACAGCTCGCCTGGACCGGCATCCTCTGCTACACGGTCCAGATCTACTTCGACTTCTCCGGCTACTCGTGCATGGCGATTGGCTTGGGACGCATGTTTGGCTTCGAGTTCCTAGAGAACTTCCAACACCCCTACTCGTCGCAATCGATCACCGAGTTCTGGCGCCGCTGGCACATGTCGTTGTCCAGCTGGTTCCGCGACTACCTGTACATCCCCTTAGGCGGCAACCGCGCAGGCAAGGCACGCACCTACTTCAACTTGGTGCTGGTGTTCTTCTTGTGCGGCTTGTGGCACGGCGCCAACACCACCTTTGTGGTCTGGGGCTTGTGGCACGGTGCTTTCCTCGTGTTGGAGCGCATTGGCTTGGGCACCGCACTCACGAACGGCCCACGCGTGCTGCGCCATGTGTACGTGATGCTGGCGGTGATGGTGGGTTGGGTCTTCTTCCGTGCGACCAGCATGGACCAAGCCATCGGCATCGTGCGCGCACTCGCGTTCCTACCAGAGGGCGATGGACTGGTGCGTTATGGCGAACTGACTGTGACAGCAGCGGCTGCCAATCCGCTGGCGCTGCACACGGATCTGCTGACCTGGGTGGCGCTGCTCGCAGGAGCCATCGGCTCCACACCGTGGTTGCCCACTCTATCCGCGTGGCATGCCACGCTCGAACAGCGTGGACGCGTCCTTACTTTCCGAGCCTTGGATGCACTCGGTAGCGTGCTGCTGCTGCTCGTGTTCTTGCTTTGCGCCATGGAGATGGCCGGCGGCTCGTACAACCCGTTCATCTACTTCCGCTTCTGAGCCGCGCCGATGAAGTGGACTCACTATCGCGACCTTGCGCTGGCTACGGCTTTCTTGAGCTGCCTCTATGCGCCTTGGGTGGATGAGGTTGTACGCGACGACGAAGCGCGCGGCCCCAAGCCGGAGCTGCGTGAAGCGGCTGAGCGCCCAGCTCCGCCGACGTCTCTAGAAGCTGCTGCACGTTGGCCGTCCAAGTACGAGCCGCACTTCTTGGACACCTTTGGCCTGCGCGATGTGTTGCTGCGCTCGCGTGGCTTGCTGTATTGGTTCGGCCTGAGGCTGTCCCCCACTGATGCGATCGTGCGCGGCAAGGATGGCTGGATCTACACGGCTATCAACGCTTCGCGTGCGGTGCATCGCGGCGCCGATCCCATGTCGGCGTACGAGTTGCAACTGTGGTGCAACGGCTTGGAGCAGCGCGCACGTTGGCTGGAGAGCATGGGTGTGCGCTACCTGTATGCGGTCGCGCCCAACAAGGAGACGATCTACCCCGAGCACCTGCCGGACAGCTGGACACCACTCAGCCCTCAAGCAGCAACGCGCTTGGATCAGTTCGCAGCAGCCATCGCCCAGCGCGAGGTGGAGTTCCTCGACTTGCGCGCGGCCTTGCACGCGGCCAAGGCGCAGGACCGCCGTGGCGATGAGGTCTACACACGCCTAGGCACGCACTGGAATGGTCATGGTTCTGTGGCTGCGTACCACGCCATTATCGAACGCGTGCACGCGTGGTTCCCGGCTGTGCAGCCGCTCAGCGACGACCAGATCTCGCGCCTCTACAACCCAGGTCATGGCGACACATGGGGCTCGCATCTCTACATCAACGATCGCTTGCCACAGCGCGAGTGGTTCTTGGTGCACGAAGGCGGCCCGCGTCATGACGTGGTCGCAGCGCATGAAGAGCCTGTGCGCACGACGGCCACGCGCAAGCCTGCCGCGACCGGTCCGCGCATCCTGATGTTCCATGATTCGTTCGGGCCCTACATCCAATCGCTGCTAGCAGAGGCCTTCCCGCACGCG
>CAIKQM010000240.1 GCA_903829565.1 uncultured Planctomycetota bacterium | reverse complement strand
GCGGTCATCGAGCGCTTGCAGCGCATGCGCCAGCACAAGAGCTTCGCGGCTGCGATGGAGTTCATCCCGCCCGATCCGATGGTCGAGCGCCGCGCCGGTCGCCTGTTGTCGCAAGGCACACTAACGGTCGCGGCCGGGTTGCTGGTCGGAGGCCTTGGCGTGTGGATCGCGGACGGCCAATGGTTGGCAGCAGGCCCGCTGCTCGGGGCAGCCTTGATCGTGACGGGGCTCGGTGTGCTGACGCGGCCGGCCGCTTTGCGCTCCGCCCACAAGCGTGCTCCCCTGATGCGGCGCCCGGCCCTTGTATCCGAACGCCGTAGTGAAACCAGCATCGATGGTCAGGTGAACTACTACTTCACCTTGCGCTTCGATGACGGCTCGGAAGGCGAGTTCGATTGGCCGGGTCAGGGCACGATGTACGAGCCTTTGTCCAACGGCTACACGGGCATCGCGTACACCCGTGGAGCACGGTTGATCGACTTTCGCCGGTTGACCTGAAACCACAGCTGTAGTGGCCGGTTCCAAGTACCCACGCTGAACACATGAACCAGAAGCATCTCCTCTTCGTTGGTGCAGTTCTCGCAACTGCCGTCTCTGCCCCGCTGTTCCTCGCTTCGGCTCAGCCGCTGCCCGTACATGGCGGCAACGAGAAGATCGAGCAACCGATGGAGGACCTGAATGGTTCGCTCAAGCGTTTGGAGAAGGCTCTGGCGGCCAAGGACACGGCGGCTGCCCTGCCGCTGATCGTCAAGATGCAGAGCGCCTGCCAAGAAGCCAAAGTGGAAGCGCCGGCCAAGTCGGCGGAGATCTCGGATGCCGCCAAGAAGGCCGAGTTCCTGAACGGCTACCGCAAGATGATGATTGGCCTGCAGAAGGACCTGCTCGATATCGAGGCACTCCTGATTGATGGTAAGGCCGAAGAAGCAGCCAAGATCGTGGCCGAAAAAGTCAAGCCGTCCAAGAAGTCGGGCCACGACGCCTACAAGGGCGAGTAGAGCCTAGTTAGCTGCCCCCAACCGACGGTGGGGCGATCACCAAACTGGGGAATCGGCGAGGGCGCTGATTCCCCAGTTCACTTGCCGGAATTGCACTTTCCGAAAGTACGCCTTCTTGGTGGGCTATGGCTGCGCCTTCTCAGCGCCCCCCACCTATGCAGCTAATCCGCCACTCTGCAGCACTGACTGCCTGCGTTGCCCTCGCCAGCATCGGTTTCGCGCAAGACCTGCGCATCCACTACATCAATGTGGGTTGGGGTGGGGCCGCCTTGGTGGTCGGTCCGGATGGGACCACGGTGCTTCTCGACGGAGGCAACACAGGACGCGGTACGCAGCGCATCGTGCCGTACCTCAACTCGATCGGCATCACCGCCGCGCAAGGGTTGGACTACACCATCGTCAGCCACCAGCACTGCGACCACAACGGTGGCATCGATGAGGTCGTGCAAGCCGGTTGGAATGTGCATGTAGAGAACTGGGACAACGGCTCGACCTATTCGACTTCGTGTGTGACGCAGTGGGACTCGGTCGCCTCGACGACGACCGCGGGTGTGCCGATCTCCATGCCGGTGGGCACGGTTGTGCAGCTGGGCAACGGCGCCACCATGACCTGTGTGGCGCGCAACGGTGCCATCATCGGCGGCGGTAGCGTGGCGGTCAGCGATGAGAACGATCGCTCGATTGCTTTGCTGGTCAAGTACGGCGGCTTTGAGTGGCTGTGGGCCGGTGACCTGGGCGGTGGCCAAGGTGATTCCGCCTGTACGGGGCGCACGACAGCTCAGACCAATGTGGAGACCTTCGTGCTGCAGGCCATCTCCCCGGGTGGCGCCTTCCCGCTGATCTCGTCAGGTGGAATTGACGCGCTGCATGTGAACCACCATGGCAGCGAAAGCAGCACCAACAACGACTGGTTCGACCTGTCACGGCCGGCAGTGGCTTTGATTGCGACGGGCGGCGGTCAGGCCAGCACCTATCACCTGCCGCGCAAGGATGTGGTCGAGAAGGTCTTGCTATCGCAAGCAACGAACTGTGTTTCAGCCCCGCCGGCTCTCGTCTTGCAAACCGAGGAAGGCAACCCCACCGGCACGAACACCAGCTTTGCAGGCTACTGCGTGGGCAACATCGTGCTGGCGACTGATGGCGTGGCTTCGTTCACCGTCTTTGGCGATGGCGCCGTGACGGTGGGACCGAATGAGCTCACAGCGGCGGGCTTGCCGCGTGTCTTCGCCTTGGATGATGTGTCCACTCCGCCTGACACCACTCCGCCGGCTGCGCCAAGCGCATTGGTGACCACGGCAGGCAGCGGGCGTGTGGATCTGGCCTGGGCGGCGAACACCGAAGCGGACCTGCGCGGCTATGAGGTCTATCGCTCGACCACCTCAGGCGTGCTGGGCAACAAGCTCAACAGCGCGACGCTGAACGCGAACCTGTATGCCGACACCACGGCCACGAACGGCACAACTTGGTGGTACACGGTCAAGGCCGTCGACACGACGGGCAACCTTTCCAATGGATCACTGCAAGTGTCCGCCAGCCCCACCGCGCCGCCGCGCCCCGCCGTGCAAGTGTGGATCAATGAGCTGCACTACGACAACAACGGCAACGACCGCAACGAGTTCGTCGAGCTGGCTGGCCGCGCGGGCACCAACTTCGCTGGTTGGCGCCTCGTGGGCTACAACGGATCGAACGGGCTGCAGTACTCCACGGTGCTGCTCTCGGGTGCGTTGACCAATCAATCCAATGGCTTTGGTGTGCGTTCGTTCCTCTTCCGCGGGCTCGAGAATGGCGCGCCGGATGGCATTGCGGTGGTCGATGCGAGTGGCCAAGTAGTGCAGTTCCTCAGCTACGAAGGCAGCTTCACCGCACTCGATGGACCGGCGCTTGGACTGACCTCGACGCCGATTCCTGTCGCGGAAACAGGCACCGGTCCGACCAATGGCTCCATCCGCCTGATCGGCAACGGCTGCAACTACAACAGCTTCACGTGGGCCGCACCGGGCACGGCGAATCAGAACGCGATCAACGCGGGCCAGACCTTCGCGGTCGGCTGCCCCTAGCGCGCTCGCACAGCCGCCAGTGCATCCACCAGACTCGCGCGCACCGGAAGCACGCGACCAATGCCGCCCACATCCAAGATGCGGGCCACATGCGCATTGGGTGTGCACACCGCCACCTGACAGCGCTTGGCACCGGCCACAAGCACGCGCAGTCCGGCGCTGCTGACGAACTCTAGGTCTGCAAGGTCCAGCACAAAGCGTTGCTCGCCGTTGTCGATGGCGGCCATCCACAGCTCTTGCAGGCGCGGGGCTGAAGCGATGTCAAGACTACCTGACAGCTGCCAGACCTGTACCCCGGCCTGAGGCTGCGTGCGCACCGCGAAGCCAGGTCGCCCGTGCACGTCGGCAAAGAAGCCGGTGCTCGTCTCTACATCAAAGCGCGGCGAATCGAAGTACGCCTTGCAGCGCGCCACGCACGCGCTGGTGGAAGCCCACAACGCGGAGTCGGGCGCCACTTGTCCGAGCAGGGCCTCTACGCGCGCCAGTCGATCGACTGCTTCGGCCACTTGCGCGGGCGTGGCCGATGCAGCCGCACGCATGTGCTGCTCGAGCAAGGCTGTCTCGGCCTCGATCTGACGCTGCAACTCGTAGGAGTCGTGCAAGGCAACCTCACTCAGAGCGGGAACGCGCCATCGCCGGGGGTCGCATGCCCCAAGCGTTCGGCCACCGCAATGAAGGAGTTGTACTGGCGCCGCAAGTGACGCGGCACCTCGGCGTACACATCCTCCACCAAGGTCTTCAACGCCATCTTCGGCGCAGCCTCTTGGTGGTGAATCTCCGCATCAATCATGGCCGCGATCTCAGCCTCAGCCTTGGCGCGGTGCTTCTTGTCGATGAGCTTGGCCGCCAACAACTTCTTCTCGAAGGCATTGATCGGGTCGCGCTTCTGCCAAGCGGCGACCTCTTTCTCATCGCGGTACTTGGTCGGATCGTCCGACGAGCTGTGGCCCATCATGCGATAGCTCTTCAGCACCAACAGCGAAGGTTGATGCTTCAAGGCCAACGCATGGCACTTGCGCGACGCCGCCACCACGGCCGTGACATCGTTGCCATCGACTTCAAAGCCGGGCAGACCGTACGCAGCAGCCTTGTCGGCGTAGCTCTTCGCGGCCGTCTGGTTGCGGCTGCACACCGAGATGGCCCAGCCGTTGTCGATGATCACGAAGTAGCAAGGCACCTTCCACACACCGGCGAAGTTCAGCCCGGAATGAAAGCCGTTGCTAGAAGTCGAACCATCGCCGCCATAGATCGCGTGGACTTCGTCGACACCGCGCAGCTTGGCGGCATATGCAGCACCCACACCGTGCACGATCTGCGTGCCGATCACGGACGACCAGCTGGGATAGTTCGTCCCCTTGTGCTGGAAGTGATTGCACATCTGGCGCCCTTTGGCGCTGTCGTTGGAGTTGCAGTACATCTGCGCGATGTAGTCCGCCAACGGCATGCCGCGCATCACCGCGGCACCACCTTCACGCAAGCCCGACCACAACCAGTCCTGCGGGCGCAAAGCCCACGCGGAACCGATGATCGAGGCTTCCAGCCCCGTCGCCGAACCAGCGAAGCCCACGCGACCAGCGCGCTGCAGCTTGAGCATGCGCTCGTCGAGCACACGAATCGTCAGCATGTGGCGCAGGAGCGCTTGTGCTTCCTGCGCCTTCGTCAACTTGGGCTGCGCACTGGTGCGTGTAGAAGCCATCGAGATCAGAGGGCCAGCAGGCCCGGGGTCTCCAACAACTTCTTGAGGTGCACCAAGAAGCGCGCACCATCCGCGCCGTCAGCGATGCGGTGATCCACGCTGCACGACAGGTTCATGTACTGACGCACTTCGATCTTGTCGCCTTGCGGAGTCTCCACCACGCCAGGACGCTTGACGATGCGGTGCACGCCCAAGATCGCGGCATCCGGGAAGTTGATGATCGGCGTGGCCAGCGTGCCGCCGATGTTGCCGGCGTTGCTGATCGAGAAGGTGCTGCCCTTCAACTCATCGGGCTTGACCTTGCCAGCGCGCGTGCGATCGGCGAGGTCCGCAAGTTCTGCAGCCAACTGCAGCACGCTCTTCGACTCGACATTCTTGACGACCGGCACGATCAAGCCCTGATCGGTGTCCATCGCAATGCCGAGGTTCACATTGCCAAAGCGCACGATCTCTTGCGCGGCCTCATCCAACTGCGCGTTGAGCTGCGGGTACTTGGCGAGACCAGAGGCCACGGCCTTCATGATGAACGGCATGAAGGTGACCTTGATGCCGACTTCGGCGCCCATCGCCTTGGCCTTCTCGCGCAAGGTGATCAGGTCCGTCACATCGAGCTCTTCGACCACAGTGAAGTGCGGTGCGGTGTACTTCGAGCGCACCATCGCTTCGCTGATCTTCTTGCGCACGCCGCGGAACGGAATGCGCGTCTGACCACCAGCGGCCGCCACGGACACCGGAGCAGCTGCCGGACGAGCAGGCGCGGCTTGTGCAGCAGACGACGGTGCAGCCGCAGCACTCTTCGGCGCACCTGCCGCTGCATAGGCTTCGATGTCCGCACGACGGATGACGCCGTGACGACCCGAACCCGCGACAGCACCAAGCTCGATGCCCAACTCGCGCGCCAAGCGACGAGCGCTGGGCACGGCGGGGATCTTTGAGTCCAGACCGGACACATGCGCAGTCGACGCAGCGGCAACAGCCACCGGAGCCGGTGCAGCAACCGGCGCAGCAGCCTTCGCCGGTGCAGCAGCCGCTGCAGGCGCGTGGTGCGCGATCATGACCGGCGCCGCACCCGCCAGCTGCAGCGTGAAGATCACGCTGCCCACCGGCACCGTTTGACCAGCTTGGGCGCGCAGCTCAGCCACCACGCCATTCGCGGGTGAAGGCACTTCGACCGTCGCCTTGTCGGTCATCACTTCGACGACCGCTTGGTGTTCCTTGACGGTCTCGCCCGCCTTGACGAGCCACTTGACGATCTCGCCTTCCGCGATGCCTTCGCCAATGTCAGGCAGCTTGAACTCCAGCAGCTTGCCGCTCGCCGCGGCGGGCGCAGCAGCAGCGGGTGCCGGCGCAGGTGCTGCCGCAGGCTTGGCCGGCGCAGCATGACCAGCAGCTTGATGACCACCACCGTGCGACATCATCACCGGCGCCGCGCCGGTCGTCTCGAGCGTGAAGATCACGCTGCCCACCGGCACCGTCTGACCTTCGGTCGCGCGCAACTCGCCAATCACACCAGCAGCCGGCGAAGGCACTTCGACCGTCGCCTTGTCGGTCATCACTTCGACGACCGCCTGGTGTTCTTTGACCGTGTCGCCCGCCTTGACGAGCCACTTAACGATTTCGCCCTCGGCGATGCCTTCGCCGATGTCCGGCAACTTGAAGTCGATCTTAGCCATGGTGTGTGAGTGCGCGGGTCGAGGTTGTACGGCTGTGCGAATGCGGTGTCAGTAGTTCCAGACATGCTCGACAGCATCGAGCACGCGACGATCATCGGGCATGTAGTGGTGCTCCAGCGTGTTCGGGAAGGGCGTGTCAAAGCCCGTCACGCGCACGATCGGCGCCTCCATCCACTCGATGCAGTTCTCAGCCAGAATGGCGCTGATTTCGCCGCCGAACCCGCAGAAGCGCGGCGCTTCGTGCACCACGACCACGCGTCCGGTTCTCTTGGCAGCATCAATCACGCCTTCTTCATCCAGCGGCAGCAGCGTGCGCAAGTCGACGACATGGCACTCGATGCCCTTCGCGGCCGCTTGTTCGGCGGCGCGCAAGCACACCGGCACCATCGCGCCGTAGCAGAACACTGTCACGCCAGTGCCCTCGCGCGCGGTGCGCAAGGTCGACAGATCCACGGTGTAACGGCCTTCCGGCACCTCGCCCTTGACCGAGCGATAGAGCGCCTTCGGCTCGAGGAACAGCACCGGATCCGGGTCATCGATCGACGCCAAGAGCAGACCCTTGGCATCGTAAGGAGTGCTGGGAATCACGACCTTCAAGCCCGGCGTGTGGCAGAAGTACGCTTCACCCGATTGGCTGTGGTACAGACCGCCGCGAATGCCGCCACCGTACGGCGTGCGAATCACCAGCGGACAGGTGTACTGACCACCCGAGCGATAGCGCAGCTTGGCCGCCTCGCTGACGATCTGGTCGAACGCGGGGAAGATGAAGTCTTGGAACTGGATCTCGGCGATCGGCTTCAAGCCATTGGTCGCCATGCCGATCGCGGCACCCACGATGCCATCTTCCGAGAGCGGCGTGTCAAAGCAGCGCTTCTCGCCGAACTCCTTCGTAAGTCCATCGGTCGCGAGGAACACACCGCCCTTCGGGCCCACGTCTTCACCGAAGACGAGGACATTCGGGTCCGTGCGCATCGCGGTCTTGAGAGCGTCGTTGACGGCTTGAATGAGAGTTAGCGTCGCCATGTGGTTCGTGCTGTCGTTCGTGTGCGGGTGAGGATCAAACCGGTTGGATCACAGCGGGAACGCGCCGCCTCCTGCGGCAGCGTCACCCTTGCGGGCAGCCAGGTCGAATGCAGCTTGTCCTTGACGCCGGATGTGCGTCGGAACTGTCGCGTAGACATCACTGAAGATCGTCTCCAGCGCGGGCGGCGGCGTGGACTCTGCGATCTTGACCGCATCGCCCACTTCGTCGAGACACTCGGCGTAGATCTTGTCGCGCAAGGGCTGCTTCCACAGCTTCTTCTTGGCGAGGTAGCGCTCGAAGCGCGTGACCGGATCCTTCTTCTCCCACTCGGCCAAGAGCTTCTTCGGCACGTACTTGGTCGGATCATCGGAGGTCGAGTGACCACCCATGCGGAAGGTGTACGCCTCGATCAAGGTCGGGCCGAGGCCTTTGCGCGCGCGCTCGAGCGCTTCCAAGGTCACTTGGCGCACGGCCAACACATCGTTGCCGTCGACCAACACGCCCGGCATCCCGTAGGCCTGTGCCTTGATCGCGTAGCTCGCCGAAGCGGTCTGCGACGAGCTCGGGCACGAGATGGCCCATTGGTTGTTCTGGCACAAGAACACCACCGGCGACTTCCACACGCCGGCAAAGTTCAAGCCTGAGTGGAAGCCCAGCGACGAAGTGCCGCCATCGCCAAAGCTCGCCAACACTGCGTGCTTCTCCTTGCGGTACTGCATCGCGTACGCAGCGCCCACGGCTTGCACGATGTGCGTGCCGATCGGCGAGCTGATGGAGAAGAACTTGATCGGGTCGGTGAAGGTGAAGTGCACCGGCATCTGACGGCCCTTGGCGCAGTCCGCACCATTGCCGTACATCGTGTGCATCATCTCCGTCGGCGTGACACCGTGGTACAGCGCCATCCCGAAGTCGCGATAGCTGGGGAAGATCCAATCGGTCTTGCGCAACGCGGCGGCGGCACCTACCTGTGTGGCTTCCACACCGCGGTTCGGAATCGAGAAGCCGATGCGTCCCGAGCGTTGGAGCTTCATGCACACCTCATCAAAGGCGCGCACGCGCAACATCGTGCGGTAGATGTGCAGCAACTCGTCCGGTGCCAGCTTGGGGTCTTTGCCCTTCACGGCGCCATCGGGCTTGATCAGCGAAAACATCTCGGTACCAGTCACGTTGCGTTGCCTCCGTTCGCGGCGGTGCGTTGCGCTCGGCGCTCGTGTACGAGACGCGCAGCGTAATACTCCCCCGCTTTGTAGCTGGATCGCACAAGCGGCCCCGACGCGACCTGCAAGAAGCCCAGGCCGCGGGCGAAGCGTTCAAGTTCGAGGAAGCGCTCGGGCGTCACATACTCCTTGACCGGAGCATGCCGACGCGTCGGGCGCAGGTACTGACCAAGCGTCAGGAAGTCGACGCCGGCGCCGCGCAACTGCTGCAGCGCTTCCATGATCTCCTCGTGCGTTTCGCCGAGACCGACCATCAACGAACTCTTGGTGAAGCAATCGGGATGGTGGAGCTTGGCACCGCGCAAGGTCTCGAGCGAACGCTCAAAGCTGCAGCGCGGGTCGCGGATCTTGCGCTGCAAGCGCGACACGACCTCGACGTTGTGGGCCAACACATCGGGCTTGGCCTCCATCAAGGTCGCCAGGTCCGTGTGCTGGTAGTCAGGAATCAGCGTCTCCACGACGGTGCGCGGGCTGCGGGCGCGGATCTCGCGAATGCAGGCTGCGTAGTGGCTGGAACCGCCGTCCGGCAGGTCGTCGCGATCGACCGAAGTGATCACGACATAGCCCAGATTCATGCCCGCCACGGCCACGCCCACGTGAGCCGGCTCTTGGGGGTCGGGCGGCGCGGCCTTGTCGACCGTTTTGACAGCACAAAAACGGCAGCGACGGGTGCATTCATCGCCCAGGACCATCAAGGTCATCGTGGCGTGGTCACCCTTCCAGCACTCGCCGATGTTCGGGCAGCGCGCTTCCTCACAGACGGTGTGGAGCTTGAGCTCGCGCGCCAGCGTCTTGAGCTTGGTGTACCCCTCACCGCCCGGCAGCGGCACCTTCAGCCATGACGGCTTGGGTAGCGAGCCATCCGCACGGGCGGCGGGGCTGCTTTCGCGGCTACTTTCGGGGCGGGATTCGGGAGCCATGGAGGGCGGATAGTTTGGCGGGAGATGGTACCAGACGGCAGCGCGGGAAGGGCAGGGCGAGGGAGTCGCGGAATGCGCGCATTTGAGACTTCGTAGAAATGCAACCAAGATCGGCCCGACTGCGCCACCTACGCGGGCCGACCACGAGAGCGCTGGAGCCTCAGGCCCAACTTGTCCGATAGGTGCTGATCCCGCAACCAGTTGCAGGATCTACACTTGAGCACTGCATGACGACCTTCCTCGGCATCTCGGCCTGCGGGCCGCGCGGCGGCGCTGTGCTGCTTGACGGCAGCCATGTCCACTCATGGGCGGCCGAGCCGGACCGTGCCGTGGCCCCCTCCGCGGTCAACTCGCGTGCGGCGCGCGCTTGCCTCGAGCGGGCCGGACGCAGCGCTAGCAGCGTGGATTGGGTGGTCATCGCCGGCAAACCGCTGCGTGGCTTCGAGAGGTTCATCGAGACGGAACTCGCCCTGGCACCGGGCAGCTACGCCAGCTTCAAGAAGCGGCTGCCGTGGTGGAGCGCAAGCGGCTTGTTCGCCGCGCGCGCGCTGGATGCGGACCTCGGCCTCAAGGGCAAGCGCTACATCTACGTGCCGGCGCACGAAGCTCACTTGGCTGCGGCTCACTACACCTGCGCGGATAGCGAGACTGCCCTGCTGGCGCTCGATGAGGGCGATTGGTGCGCGGTGGCTTTGGGTGCGGGTTCAGGTTCCAAGCTGCGCACGCTGGCGCAGGCACAGTTCCCCCACTCGCCGGGCTTGTTGCATGCGGCGCTGCTGGCGTACTTGGGCTTGAGTGCACAAGACGAACGCACCTTCGAGGCGTGGGCCGTGCAAGGCCAGCCCACCCACCGCGATGCGTTGCTGAACAAAGTGGCGCGCGTGGCCGAGGACGGTGCGCTGCACATCGACGCCGAGTTGCTTGATGGAGAGGCGCTCAACTTGGAAGCGCTGGCGGAGCGTTTAGGGCTCGCTGCGCGGCATCCGCTGGATGCGGTGCATGCACAGCACTTCGATCTGGCTGCATCGTGGGCGCAGTGCTTGGAAGAGATCTTGGTGCGTAGTGCGCGGCATCTGCGCACATTGGCACCAGCGCGCACGCTCGCGGTCTCGGGCGGTGCGTGGGTGCGCAATCGCTTGGGAGGACGCTTCTTGGCCGAGTGTGGCTTTGAACGCGTGCATCTGGCTCCTGCGGCCGATGGTCTCGCCACAGCACTAGGCGCAGCGTTGTTCGCGCGCCATGCGTTGTTGGATGAAGCACGCACGCCCGTGGATTGCACGGCCACACCCGAGTCGCCCAGCACATGGGACGCACTCGCGGCGCGCGTAGGCTTGCACGGCTCGCCTTGCAACGACGCGCAACGCGACGAGGCCAGCCTCCAGACGCTGCTCGGCGGAGGCAGTGTGGCTTGGTGCTATGGCGGCGCGGAAGTATCGCCCGAGGCTCTCTCCACTCGCTGCGTCCTCGCCTTGCCTACAAGCCTCGACGATCACGGCTTGCGCGCAGCCCAACGCGCGCTGGCAGGCTTTGGAACCAGCGGTTTGCCCATCGTGTGTGCCTTGGCTGATGAGGCGCACACGTTGTTCTGTGCCAGCACGAGTGCGGCGTTCGATGGACTGCAAGAAGCGCAACTCCAAAGCACGCGGGCGCGCGTGCGGGTGCACTTGGTCGACCCGGGCCGCCAACCGCAACTGGCTCAGTTGCTAAGCCAGGTGCGCGCAGCACGCGGCACTTCGCTGGTATGCAGCGAAAGCCTGCAGCTCGCGGCCGCGCAACACGGAACTTCCAGCGAAGGCTTGCTGCGCTTGTATTTGGCGGCGCGCATGGACCTGCTGGTATCCGATGGCCGCTTGTGGCGCCGCGCCGAACAACCCGCAGTAGTGCACGCACAACGTCACGAACAAGACCCTGCGCTCAGCGCGGCTTGGGCTTGCCCCGCCTGTCAAGGCGTTTTGACGCGAGCCGGACAACAAGCCCAGTGCAGCAAGTGTGGCCAACAGTACGTGCGCGACGAGGGCATCTGGCGCTTCTTCCACCCCCACGAGCCGATGCAGGGCGATGTGACGGAGGCGGTCAAGGCCTTCTACGAGAAGCAACCGTTCCCGCATTACGACGAACGCGAGAGCGTGCAGACACTGCTGACCAAGTCGCGGCGCGGCATCTACGCACGACTACTGGACGAGCAGATCCCGCACGACGCCACGGTGCTCGAAGTCGGCTGCGGCACAGGCCAGCTGTCCAACTTCTTGGGCATTGGCGCGCGGCGGGTGACAGGTGCCGACCTGTGTTTGAACTCGCTGCGCCTCGCCGAAGGCTTCCGTTCGAGTCAGGGGCTCGACAATGTGCGCTTCGTGCAGATGAACCTGTTCAAGCCAGCCTTTGCCACGGGCGCCTTTGACGTGGTGATGTGCAATGGAGTGCTGCACCACACCGCCGATCCGTACGGTGGCTTTGTGGGCATCGCGCGCCTTGTCAAGCCGGGTGGACACATCGTCATCGGCCTCTACAACCAATACGGACGACTGCTGCTCGACGCGCGGCGCAAGGTCTTCCAGGCCACAGGCGGTCGCATGCGCTGGATCGACGGCTACCTGCGCACCACCAAGATGAGCCGTGACAAGCAAGAGTCGTGGTTCAACGACCAATATCGCCACCCGCACGAGTCCAAACACACCATGGGTGAAGTGCTCGAGTGGTTCGACAAGAACGGCTTCGACTTTGTGCATGGCGTCCCGCCGCTCTCGCCGTGGGAGGACTTCACCACCGAGGAACGCCTCTTTGAACCGGCCTCGCCTGGCAACGCGCTGGAGCGCGGCTTGGCGCAGACCAAGATGATCGTCAGCGGCTCGCGCGAGGGCGGTTTCTACATCATGATTGGCAAGAAGCGAGGTGCAGCATGATGACCCTGCCGTGGAATGCGAGCGTCAAGCAATTGCGACAGTTCGCCTGGTTCGCGCCGCTGGGTTTTGCAGCCATTGGCTGGATGACGCTGCGCTTGGGCGCGAGCATGCCCGTCTTCTGGAGCCTGTGCGCTGCGGGCGGTGTGGTGTTGCTGCTGGGGCTCGTGCGCCCCACTCTCGTGCGTCCGTTCTGGATCGTGAGCTTGGCGCTGGCCTTCCCCATCGGCTTGGTGGTCACGAATGTGGCCCTCGCGGCCTTGTACTACTTGGCCATGACGCCTTTGGCCTTGCTGTTTCGTGGCCTTGGGCGTGACGCCTTGGGACGCACATCCAAGGGCTACCAGCGTGTAGACACTGC
>CAIKQM010000239.1 GCA_903829565.1 uncultured Planctomycetota bacterium | reverse complement strand
GGCTGCGGCGGTGGCGCAATGGCTCGAAGGGCTAGGCCTGCCGACGCTGATGACGCTGGGCTGCATCGGCCTGAGCACGACGATCCTCTTCGCGCTGCTGGCCAAGCTGCTGCGCTTCACCGAGTTGGATGCGATCTGGCAGGCGTTAGGTCGTCGACTGCGTCGCGGCTAGACGCGCAGCGCGCCTACAGCGGCTTCCACCGCGGAACGCAGCTCGCCCGAAGCCACCATCGCCCGCGCGGCTTCGATGTCGTCGTGCAGCCAACGATCGCCGATCAAGGCATCGACCTTGCTACGCAACAAAGCGTGCGCGGCCTCGGCACCGTCACCGGCACGCAGCTCGGGATGGAACTCGCGTGCTTGTGCGGCACACAGCCACTCCATGGCCACAATGGTCTCGACATGCCGCGCGATTTGCAGCGCTTTGCGGGCCGCGATGGGCCCCATGGAGACATGGTCTTCTTGGTTGGCGCTGGTCGGAATGGTGTCGACCGAGGCGGGATGCGCCAAGGACTTGTTCTCGCTGGCGAGCGAGGCCGCCGCCACCTGCACGATCATCATCCCTGAGTTCAGGCCGGGCTGAGGTGTCAAGAAAGCTGGCAGGCGCGAGAGATCCGGGTTGACCAGCTGCTCGATGCGCCGCTCGGACACATTGCCGAGCGTGGTCAACGCGGCCGCCAGATAGTCAAGCGGAATGGACAAGGGCTGACCATGGAACTGACCCGCAGACACCACGCTGCCGTCCTCGGGGAAGACCAGCGGGTTGTCCGTCACCGAGTTGAGCTCGAGAGCCAAGACCTCGCGCACATGGGCCAAGGCCGTCTTCACCGCGCCATGGATCTGCGGCACACAACGCAACGAATACGGATCCTGCACGCGATCGCACTCAGCATGGCTCTTGAGCACTTCGCTGTTCTTCAGCATGCGGCGCACATTGGAGGCGGTATCGCGATGGCCTTGATGCCCCTTTAGGTCCGCGATGCGGTCGGCATACGGCGTCAACGAACCAAGCAAGGCTTCCAATGTGAGGGCCGCCACGATGTCGCCGCTTGCCACGACCGTCTCGGCGCGCAGGACCGCTTCGGCGCCAATGGCTTTGATGATCTCGGTGCCGTTGATGAGGGCGAGACCCTCTTTGGCACCCAGCACGATGGGCTTGAGTTTGAGCTTTTTGAGCCCCAGCGCCGCCTTCATGCGCACGCCGCCTACGGTGCAATCGCCATGACCGAGATAGGCCGCAGCCATGTGTGCCAACGGCGCGAGATCACCCGATGCGCCTACCGAGCCTTGCGAAGGCACCACCGGCACGAAGCCCGCGTTGAAGCACGTCACCAAGTGCTCGACAAGCGTAGTTGACACGCCGGAATGACCGCGCACCAAGCCGTTCAAACGCAGCACCTGGGCCGCGCGCACGATGTTCGGAGGCAAGGGCTCGCCGACCCCCACGCAGTGCGACAACACCAGGTTCTCTTGCAGTTGCGCCAAGTCCTCCTTGGCGATGGCCACGCTCTTCAACTTGCCGAAGCCGGTGGTCAAGCCGTAGACGACGTCACCGTTCTTGACATGCGCTTCGACGATGGCGCGCGCGCGCTTGACCGCCGCCATAGCAGGCTTGGCGATGGCGAGCTGTACCGGTTCACCGGCCAGCACAGCCTTGAGGTGCACGAGCGTAAGAGAGCGTCCGTCGAGAGTCAGTTGGCGCATGCCCACACTCTAGCGTGCGCCTGCGCGTCGACGCGTGTCCTCATCCTGACCAGCAATCGCACCCTCGGGCAACGGGCATTCCAGCGTCGCCTCGGTTTGCAGCACAAGGCTACGGCGCTCGATCAAGCCCTCGCCGTTCCATGTCGCGCTGACCAGCCACTCGCCGCGCGGCAAACCATCGACATCCAGATCCTTGCCGGGCGCCAACAGGAACGGATCACGCGGCTCGCCGTTGATCGTGATGCGCACCGGCAAAGCCTGCCAACGCGTGGGCAGGCGCAAGCTGATGGCGCTCGTACCAGCCCGCACTTCCTTCAGCTCGAGCTCGACACGCGTCTCGCCGCCTTGCAGCAACAGCGCGGCCCGCGAGCGTCCATCGGAACTGACGGCGGTCAGGAAGCGCCGCGCCGACAGGTCCTCATACGCGCTGAGGCTGAACTCACCCTTGTGGTTCGTGCGCAGTTCTTGCACCGCGCTCGGCAGGCTGGAGTAGACCTCGGTCTCCAACTGCAGCCAGTTCTGCTGGCCATACGACTGCAACATGGAGGACACGCGGTCGGGTGTCTCCAGCCGCACAACAGCATCGCGCGCGGGTTGCCCACGCAACGTGACCACACCGGTGACCACAGGCGCCGGCTCAAGATGGAGCACGACCGTCTCCTCTTCGCCTTCGGACAGCGAGACATTGGTGCGCGCCGGCACCGCCCGCGCACCCGAGTGGTACAAGCGCAGCGACAACGGCCCGGCAGGCAGATCCTCGACCGTAGTTTGGCCGCCCGGCCAGACTCGCACGGGCGAAACCTTGTGCCACGGGTAGCGGCGCTCGGCCCCTGAGGTTTCGCTCATCAAGTACACGAGCGCCTCGACGCCGCTGTTGAGAGGCTCGTCAATCGCAATCGTCAGGCGCGCCCCGCGCTGCATCACGATGGTCAGCTTGTCGGGAGTCACGGCCCCACCGGCCGGCACCGCTACGACTTCGCGTGCCATGGCAAGCCCGACCTTCTCGACCATGAGGACGGCCTCGCCCGCAGCCACCTGCGGCACAACGAAGACGCCTTGAGCATCGGTGGTCGCTTGCTGGCCATCCAGCGTGACGCGCGCCTCGGCCACACCCGCGCCATCGGGTCCGACAACTTTGCCTGACACATGCGCCGCACGTGCAAAGGACACATTCAACAGCGCGTCGCGCTCTTGGCGCAGACGCACCTCACGCAAGCAACTGGGCAAGCCGCCTCCGCTGAGCTGCACCAAGGCCAAACCCGGATACAGGTCATTGGCGCCGAACCGCCCTAGACCATCGCAGAACAGCACGCGCCCTTGGTTCAACCCACCAACAAAGCGCACCTCGGCCCGACGCCCTTCTCCGGCGGCATCCAACACCATGCCAGACAAGCGCGAGCGTGCTCCTTGGCGCAGCTGCGTCTCGTCGGCACCGTCGAGCGCCTTGAGCTCCAACACGACTTCCAGCGGGAACACCACCGTCGTGTCCAAAGACTCGAACACCGGAGCCGCCGTCAGTTCGATAGGAGCCGCCGCCATCTCGGTGGTGGTCGCCGTCGTGGTGGGCGCCGTGCCATCGACCGCCCGGGGGGCATCCGGGGAAGGTGTGGGCCACAACAGCAGTGCCGTTCCCACGCCCAGCAGCAGCAGTACAGCAAGGAGCGTGCGGTGGCTGCGGTGCAGGGTCATGGCGGGTGGTACCGGAGGAGAGCATAGCCTCCGCGCCGCAGACGACCTACTCTGGTGGCGTGAGTCATATGTACAGGACAGCCGTTGCCAGCCTCTGTATGCGCTCGCTCTGTGCGCTCTCGCTCGCCACGGCTTGCGAAGCGCACGGCGAGCAGAGTGTGGAGCTGAAGCTCATCGAAGCGCGTCGTGAGCACATGACGCTCAACGGCGCGCGCCCCACAAGTGTGCTGGCGGGTGATCTTGATGGCGATGGGCGCGATGAGTTGCTGGCGGGCACCTATGGTCCTGGCAGCTTGCAGTTGTGGCGTGCGGATGCGCGCGGCTTTGAAGCGGCGCAAGCACCTCGTGCGCTGGAGTTGCCCGACTTCTTGCTCGGTCCCATCTGGTACGCAGGCGCGCCGCGCTCGGCCCAAGCAGACGCGCGCGTGGTGGTAGCCTCGCGCAGCACGCCCATGATCGGCTTGGTCGACGCGCGCTTGCTGTTGACCCAAGAGTCCGGCGCGGCGCCTTTGGCGTGGTCGCAGCCGCTTGAAGTACGCCCGCGCGTGATCGCGTGCGGCGACCTGCAACGCGATGGCGTGCGCGAGATTGCTGTGGCGGATGTGGAGGACCGACTCTTGCTCTTCCGCGGGGAAAAGCTGGTCGAAACGCTGACGCTCGAGGACACGCAAGTGACGGCGCTGCTCTTCAGCGAAGACGGCCAGTACTTGTATGCCGCGTCCCAAGCAACGCGACGCATCGTGCGTTGGAGCGCCGCCAAGGGTGCGCTGGTGCGCGATGGACAGAGCGCCGTCGATGGCTTGCCGCGCGACATGCATGAGATCACGCGCAATGGCGCGAACCATGTGGCGATTGCGGGCGGTGACGATGCCGTGTGGTTGCTCGATCCGCGCGAGATGCGCATCACGGAGCGCCTGACCGCAGGGTTGGTGCCCATCGACTTGGAGGTCGATCGTGCGGGCACGCTGTGGAGCTTGGCGTTGCGCGGGCAAGAGTTGCGCAGTCATGCCAGCTTGACACCGACGCCGCCGAGCTATGCAGGGCAGCATCCCTTCGATGCGTGCTTGGGCGACTTTGACGGAGATGGCCTGACGGACGTGGCCTTTGCCAATGGTGATGCCAAGCGCGTGTCGGTGCAGTACGGCGCGCCGACGGGCTGGAGCACCGCTAGCTCGCACAGCACCGGCCGTGCGCCGTATGCGCTGTTGACGGCCGATTTGGATGCAGATGGGCGCTTGGATGTGCTCACGCTAGACGCGCTGGATGGCACGCTCAGCCTCTTGCGTGGACGCGCAGAGGGCTTGGGCGCGCGCGAAGTCGTCGAGCATCTGGGCAGCGTGGAAGCTCCGCAGGTGCTGCGTTTGGACGCCGATGCCCATGTAGATCTATTGCTCGCTCAGCGCACCGATGCAGGTGGTCGCTTGGTGGCTTTGTTCGGTGATGGCCAAGGTCACTATGCGCAGCGTGCTCTGGTGGCGCCGTTTGCGGTGGGCAAGAGTGCCAAGGACATGGTGCTTGCCGACCTTGATGGCGACCAGCGCCCGGAAGCCATCGTTGCCGATGTGGAAGGCGATGAGCTTGTGGTCGTGAACATCGAGATGGGTCCCGACGGCAATCCGCTCTTCACCGTGCGCGATCGCCTGAGTGTGAGCGGTGGGCCCACCGCGCTGGTGTGGCAAGCCAAGCCGCGCACGCTGCATGTCGCCTTGGCCGGTGGCAAAGCGCTGCTGGGCTTGGTGCGCGAAGGCACGCAGTGGACTGACTCTACGCGTACGGCATGGGACGCGCCGTGCATCGATGTGACGCTAGGCGATGTCGATGGCGATGGGAGTACAGAGTTGGTGGCGCTCACGCTGCAAGGTGATGCTGTCGGCCAGGTGCATGTGCTGCGCGGAGATGGCGCCAGTGTGCTGACTGCGCCCCAAGCCACGAGCTTGCGGCCTTATGCAGTCAGTTGCGGCGATCTCAGCGGTGATGGACGCGCGGAGATCTTTGTTTCCGCACAAAACAGCCACCACATCAATGCGTGGAGTTGGCAGACGGAGGGCGGGTTGCGCGCGCTGCCGGAACTGGGCGCAGGACTCGGGCCGCTAGGCCTGACGTGCGTGGATCTCGAAGGCGATGGACGCCTCGAGCTGCTCGTGACGAACGCCTTCAGTGACTCGCTTAGCGTGGTGCGGGTGCGCTGAGCGCGACATACATGCGCTCGAGGCCTAAGAGCACACGCAACGAACCCGCCGCAGTATTGGCACCCGCACGCGGGGCACGATCGACGAGATAGCCGTACGTGCGGCGGTACTGCGCCTGCGTAGAGCGCAACACGCTCGTGTACCG
>CAIKQM010000238.1 GCA_903829565.1 uncultured Planctomycetota bacterium | reverse complement strand
CTGCCTCGCTCACCGGGGATGCCACGCTTGGCTACACCCTTGATCCGCAAGGTGTGGCGTTCGGCGACGACTTTCCGACCGCGCCGCTCGCAATCGATTCGATTGTCGGTCGCGTGAAGGGCATCGATACGGTCAACAACCTGTTGTCCATTGATGCTTGGGCAGACGATGACCGCAGCGTGTCGCTCGGTACCTTGCAAGTGGAAGTGCAACCCACGGATGTGCTGCAGGATGATGCGGGTGTCGCCTACGCGAACCTCGCGGCCTTCTATGCGGCCTTGTTTCCTGATGCGAGCCTCATTGAGGTGCATGGCTTCATGACCGCCAACGGTGTCATCGATGCCACGCGCATTGAAGTGGATGAAGGTGTCGGCGGCGGCGACGCTGTCGTGCGCTTGCGCGGTGTGGTCCTCGCCGTGGACGCAGGTGCCAGTACGTTTGACATCGGCATCACCGAGGTCAAGAAGGGGTACGGCACCGCACTTGCAGCCTTTGGCGGCGTCAGCATCCCCGCCTCGATGAGCGTCAGCTACGACGTGCAAACGTACTTTGGCTTGGCCGAAGGTGCGGCGACGACGTCGGCCAGTCTTGCGGTGGGCCTCAAGGTCGACCTGCGCTTCGTGACGTTCGCCTCGGCACCGTTCACGGCCGCGCGCGTCGAGATGGAAGCCGTGGTGCCGGAGTTCGAAGGCACCGTTACCAACATCAGCAATCTCTTCGCTGTGCCGCCGTCGTTCGAGATCACGATGGCCGCCTCTGCGCCGCAAGTGCTCAGCGGTGCCGTGATCGGTGCGTTGACTGTGAATGCGGCCGCTGTGAACACGATCTACTTGGATTGCGGTACGGAGCCCAGTCTAGTCCTTGCTGATGTGCAGCTGGGGCAACGCGTGGCCGTGCGTGGCACGCAGACCGCCTTCGGTAGTGGAGCTGTGGTTGGCGGTACGCAGATCCGCATCATCCCTGGCCGTTGCGATGCAATGGCCAACATCGGCAACCTCGGGGATGGTCGTTACGAGATGTACCCCAGCATCGCGGACTTCGACACGAACTTCGGTGGGCTGGTGGGCACCAATGCTGAGGCCGTGTTCTTCATCGATACCGTCTACACCGGTGATGTGTCCACCTATTCGGAGTTCATCATCGCCGTTGAGAACGATATGCCCAAGCCTGAGTTGCGCATCCAAGGCATCGCGGCGATCGGCCTCAACCGCATCGAGGTCTATGAGGTTGAGGTGCGTCGCGACTGACGTGCGTTGCGCTTAGCCCAACTTGGCTAGCGCAGCAGCTTCTTGTTCGGCACTCAGACCGGCGCGCGGCTTCGCGCGTCGGTCTGCGCTTTGAGCGTTCCACCAGACCAACGTGTCATTCACCGTCTGTTGGATCGTGCGGAAGCGCAAGCCCTTCTCCACAGCCTTGGCATTCGACCAAGTGTGGAAGCCGCGTGTGGCTTCGGTGTAGGGGACCCAAATCGGCAGGTCCAATCCGCCGAGCGTCTGCAGTTGTTCCAGCGGCACCCAGCGCGGCGCAGTCTTCGCGGTACTGTTCGCGATCATGCACGCTTCGATCATCTCGCCGAAGCTCAAACGCTCTTTGGGTCCGCAGGCGTTGTACACGCCCGTCGTGCGCTGCTCGGCCAAGTAAATCATCCACTCGGCAAGATCACGCACATCGATCACTTGCACCGGATCGTCCTTGCCACCAGGCACCAAGGCCGTGCCGCCCTTGGAGAAGCGCACCGGCCAATACGTGAAGCGATCCGTGGGATCACCGGGACCTACGATGAAGCCCGGGCGCACGATCGTCGTCGCCTCACCGAAGTGCTTGCGCGCGGCTTCTTCGCAGGCGGCCTTGAGCGGACCGTAGTTCTCATACTGCGCGCCCATCGACTCGACGGTCGGATCAGCCAGCTGTCCGCAAGCGGCGCTCTCATCGGCGCCAATCACATTGTTCGCTGCGTAGCACGAGATCGACGACACAAAGACATAGTGCTTCGTACCGCTCTTCTTGAGGATCTCCGCGCTCGCGTCCACATGCCGCGGGAAGTAGCCCGAGTCGTCAAACACCACATCAAAGGCGCGACCTTCCAGCGACTTGAGGCCTTCGCCCTTCTTGGGATCGCGATCGCCACGCAGCTTCTCCAGCTCGGGGAACAAGCTCGGATTCGTCTTGCCACGGTTGAAGAGCACGACTTCGTGTCCGTGCGGCTTGGCTGCTTCGACCAGAGCTGGCCCGAGGAAGCCCGTGCCACCCAAGATGAGGATCTTCAACTTGCTGGGCGCGCTCTCTTCCTTGCGCGCTGCCAACGACAACGACGAGGTGGCGTAGACTCCTGCGGCTGCGGCGCTGACGGCGAGCACTTGACGGCGATCGAGATGGTTCATGGGTGCAGTCTACGCACCACGCACGTCGAGCTTCGCAAGGATCATGTCAGACCATGCGCGACCATGCGCACGCAAGCCGGCCCCGGAGAAGTGAATGCCGTCGACGGAGTGGCGCATGGGGCCCAACAACAGATCCGTGTCAGGTCCGGCATACACCTCGCCCTTGGCCGCCATGGACTCTTGCGCCTCACGCACGCCTGCAAGAGTGTGGGCCTCTCGGCCGGGCACAAAGGTGGCGCGTGCGACCCACCACGGCACAGCACGCCCAAGATGCTGCGCTAGCGCCTGCCGCAAGGCCGCATGCAACGCGGCGTACTCCGCGCTCGTCATCCCTACATCCGCATCGGCCTCGCCTTGGTGCCACAGCACCCCACGCAAGCCGCTCAAGGCGCGCGCACGCTCCACCAGCGTTTGTTGCAACGGCCCGGCCTGCCAAGCGCGGATGGATGTTCCGCCAAAGCCACACGACGCAAAGCCCACGGCACAGTTCAACGCTTGTGCCAGCAACGCGCCGCACATCGGCCAAGGGCTGCCACCCGTGGATTGGTCTTGCGTGCCCGGCAGAGGATCGTGCGCCGCATGCCATGCTCGGCCATCAAAGGCACGCACGCGTGCGTCCGAACACTGCAGTCGCTCCTCGCCCCAGTTCGCCGAGTTGCTTTGGCCTGCGATCAAGAACACTTCACCCGCGGCCACATGGCTGTCGCGCAGCAGCGCCGGTCCCTGCCACAAGCGCACGCGTTCCCATTGGCCGGCAGGTACGCAGAGCGTGGCCCCAGTGCTGCATGGTGCTTGCTCGGCGAGTTGGACTGTGTAGCCAGCTGGCAGCTGCACCGTCAGTCTCGCCTGCCCGTCGGGTCCGCGCTGCACCACAGCTCCGTCCAGCGTTGCGTGCCACCACGCCAGAGCGGCGTTCGTTGCTTGGGAGTCCTCGTTCATGCCCGCATACCAGTACCATGCTCGCGCCACCCATGGATGCGCACCACCTACCGAAAATCCCGCGCGATGCGGGGGCTGACTACTCCCCTGAGGCGGTCTATCGCCGTCAAGTATACTGGACAGAAGCCTGCGGTCAGGTGCCGCGCCATGTGGCCGGCGTGCCCACGCCTACGGAAGCGGCGCAAGGCAAGATCGAGAACCTTGTGGGCTACGCCCAAGT
>CAIKQM010000237.1 GCA_903829565.1 uncultured Planctomycetota bacterium | reverse complement strand
TGCTTGACGGAACCACTCGTTGCCGCTGGCGCGCTGCGCGGGTGTGTCAAGTAGACCATACAAGTGGTCAAAGGCGCGCACGACGCGTTCGAGGCGCTGCGCACCGCGCGGTGTGCGCGTGTAGACCTCTTTCGAGTCGGCCACCGCGAGAGCATCCATGGCCGTGGGCACACGCGAGACGGCGGGTGCTAGTGTGGTCCACAGATCTTCTAAACAGGCCGGATTGTCCGCGCGAAAGGCCGCCCAGCCCAAAGTGAACGGGCCGAGCAGCGGGCCTAGACCGGCTTCATCGATGCCTGCGACGATGTGCGGTGTGAAGGGTGCGCGCTGCGCAGGCGCGAAGAGCCCTTCATCATCCGGTGTGCTGCGACGCGCCACAGGTCAGGTGTTCAAGCGCGCATCCGGCAACGGATCGCGCCGATCGCGACAGCGCCACAGCATCACAAGCGCAAAGGTGCCGACGACGAGCGACACCAGTTGGGAGGTGGAGATCGAGTTGCCGAACCACAGTCCGCGCACCGAGTCACCGCGCAGCATCTCCACACCAAAACGCAGCACGCTGTAGCTCAACAGCACGACGAGCGAGACTTGTCCAGCGTACTTGCGGTGCTTCAACATCTGCCAGCCGATGAAAGCCACGAGCAGGGCCTTGAGGCTCATCAAAGGTTGCGTGGCCCACAGCTGCAGACCTGCGTTTTGCAGGCCGAAGAGGCTCTCCTCGGGTAGCGGATCGGGCACGCGCAGCGTGATGGGGAAGGGCAGCCAGCTCCAACCTTCCGGCACGACCTTGCCGTGGTCGTCGCCGACAAGCAAACAGCCCACACGGCCGATGGCCTGGCCCACAAAGCCGGCCACGAGCCCCAGGTCCAGTGCGTGCACCGGTGCGACGCCTAGCTGCCACGCGCGGAACATGCCGAAGCCGATCGCCCCGAGCATGCCGCCATACATCACCAAGCCACCTTGCCAGACATAGAAGATCGAGAGCGGATCCTCGAGGAAGCCCTGCCCGACTTGCGAACCCTGCAGGGTCTCGACCACCACATACATCAAGCGCGCGCCGAGGATGACACCGATCACGATCCAACTGGTGATCGAGGCATAGCGCTGCGGGTCACCTTTGGGGTCGTGACCGTAGCGCGCAGCGAGGCGCCCGAGGATCCACGAACCAAGCAGGAAGCCCAAGGCCACCATGACGCCGAAGGCGCGGACCTTGAAGTTGAGGCCAGGGATCTCAAAGAGGATCGGATGCATGCGTCTGTATGGTAGCAAGGCACAGGGCTCGGTATCCTCTTCGCCTTCCTATGCAGCCCGAACGCGCCGACGATCGTCCGCAGGTGAAGCTCTTTCTAGAAGGGCGCTACCGCAAGCTCGTGCGCGACTTGCCGCAGACCGTGTTCTTCTGTCCTGAGTGCAAAGGCCATCCGCGCCGGCGTCGCAAGTGCCCGCGTTGCGAAGGTTGGGGCAAGCTGACCAAGGACTCGGTGCAAGAGCTGGTGGGCTGGGTGGTGGGCGGCATGTTCCGCACGCGCAAGAACAAGTTCCATGGTGCCGGCCGCGAAGATGTCGATGTGCGCATGTTGGGCGCCGGGCGACCCTTCGTGATGGAGGTCATCAACCCCAAGGTGCTGGATGTGGATCTCGCAGCGGTGGAAGCTGAGATCAATCGCCGCAACGAGGGACGCTTGGAAGTGCACGGCTTGCATCACGCCGACAAGTCGCGCGTGCGCGTGTTGAAGGAGACGCCGCACTCCAAGGAGTACGGTGCCTTGGTCAAGGTGGCGCAACCGATCGAGGCTCAGACGGCACAAGCGATCGTGGGCACGCGCCATGTGTTGATCCAGCAGACGCCCGAGCGCGTGGCTCACCGTCGTGCGGACAAGGCACGCGAGCGTTGGGTGGAGTTCGTCTCTGTGGAGCAACGCGCCGAAGACGAGTGGTATGTGACCATGCGCACCGAGCACGGCACCTATGTCAAGGAAGCTGTCAATGGTGAAGGCGGCATGACGCGGCCTTCGGTCACCGAGCTGTGGGGTGTCCCGTGTCAGTGTGCTGCCTTGGATGTGTTGGAGATCTTGGATGCCGAGGAAGGACCTTCGGAAACGACTCGTACCGAGGATCCGTTCGGTTCCGGTCTGTAGTTCCAGCGCTGCGCTAGACTGAGGCTATGCGCCTCTCCCGTCCGCTCGTCTCGGCCCTGCTGGGTGTTGCCTCGTTGCTGGGGACCGGCTGCCAGCAGTCTGCGCCGGCTGCCGCTGAACCGCGCTCCATTCCGCAGCCCACCGAGCATCGCCAAGACGAAGGGGCAGAGCGCAACCACAAGGATTCGCGCAAGCGTTGGATCGCGTCGTTGCACAAGACGGCCGAGGGCGTGGATTGGAAGGCCATCGAGCGCGGCAACCAAGCGCGTGAAGAAGAGCGCCGGCGCGCGTGGGCCGCGAGCACGTCCATGGTGCCGTCGCGCTGGACCGAGATTGGTTCGAAGAACCAAGCCGGGCGCATGCATTGCGTGCAGCGTTCGCCCTCCACACCGGGGCG
Source organism: uncultured Planctomycetota bacterium (assembly GCA_903829565.1). Taxonomy (GTDB): domain Bacteria; phylum Planctomycetota; class UBA1135; order UBA1135; genus SXXH01. The sequence goes on along the minus strand of CAIKQM010000237.1, from coordinate 501 downwards.
CATCTATGCCGGTTCGTCGCTCGGTGGTGTGTGGATGGGCAACGAGAACGGGTCCGGATGGACGCCGATCGGTGACAACCTCGCTGGTGGTGCGCACTGGCTGGAAGTCCTGCCGCCTGAGGTGGTGGATGGTCCTGACATCGTCTTGGCAGCCAACGATGGCGGTAAAGTATCCGTGACACGCGATGGCGGCACCACGTGGGCGCCGCCCGCAGGTTTGCCCAACCTCAGTTCGTGTCGTGGCGTGGCCAAGCTGGCGACCACTCCGCCTACTCTGCTGGTGTACGGGCAATACGCCGCCACCGGTGGCACGCGTCCGGGTTTGTTTGCCTCGACGGATGGTGGTCGCACCTTTGTGAATCGCTGGACCGGTACAGCGAACCATGCTGGCGGCTTCTGGACTCCGCGCACCGGTGCGACCGCCAGCACGCACGTCTACATCCTGCACCGTGGTCAAGTTCTTTTGTCAACGACCGGTGGCACGAATCCGGCGGTGGTGGG
>CAIKQM010000236.1 GCA_903829565.1 uncultured Planctomycetota bacterium | reverse complement strand
CCCCCGACGCGCCCTGGGAGCTCTACCACCTCCCGACCGACCCCACCGAGCAGACCGACCTCGCCGCCCAGCACCCCGACCTCATCGCCGAGGCGCGGAAAAAGTCGGAATATCGGTCCGCTTTGGGCGCGCCGATCGCTCCCTAGGCGCGTCGTCCCGGTTGGGGGATGATGCGTCATTCGCTGAGCGTGCACCTTCCAGGGGGTGCGCGCTCAGTTTTCTTTTGTCGCCCAGATTTTCCGGGCGGGGGCTTCACCGCTTCTTGCGGGCGACGACGATCCAGCCCAGCGGGAAGGCGTCGTCGTGGGTCACGCGCTCGAGGGCGGCGGCGACCAGCTGCACCAGCGCGATGAACGGCAGGACCAGCGGGGCGCGCCAGCGCGAGAGGCTGGCGCTGCCATCGTGATGGAAGTGCGCCGTGCCGAAGGTGCGCAACAGGAAATGCGACACTGTGGCGCCGGTGGTCGAGGCAAAGTTGCCGCGGCTTTCGAGCCGCTCGACCTCGAGGCCGTGGCGCGCGAGGAGGCCTTCGAGGCCCGGCCGCGTGAAGCGCCAATGGTCGAAGGGCATCTGGTGGTGCGGGGCGGCGAACGGCACGGTCAGCAGCACGCGGCCGCCGGGCTTGGTCACGCGCGCCATTTCGGACATGACCTGTTCGGGGCTGTCGATGTGCTCGAGCACCTCGAAGCTCGCCACCGTGTCAAAGGTCCCGTCGCCGAACGGCAGGCGCCGGGCGTCGCCGAAGACTTGGACGATGTGGACGATGGTCGGCAGGCGGTCCCAAATGTCCGGGTTGAGGTTGTCGGCGACGGGCGGGTATTCGAGCCCGATGTAGCGCTCGACATGCGGGGCGAAGAGTTCGCCGTAGGGCTTTTCCGCCACGCCAATGTCGAGCATCCAGCCTGAGGCGTGCTGGGAGAGCTGCTCGCCGGCGCGGCGTAGCCAGCGGTTCTCGATCCAGTACGGGTTGAGCGGGGAGTGCTTGCGCCAGGCGTTGAGGCGCGCCAGCCACGAGGCCCGCTCGGCGCGTTTGCCGATGACTCCGCCGTGGTCGGCGGGGGTGGAGGGCGGGGGCGGGCGGGACATGGGAGGGTGGTGGTCTTTGATCGGCAGAAGGGGCGGCCCGGCGCAAGCGGATGATACTGGCCCAGATCAGTGTGCACGAAATTCGAGGCCGGCGACGGTTCCCTGGGGCTGTACAGCGCACTTGGGGTCGGCCGGAGGGGCGGTAGGGGCTTTGGGAGCTCGCCCGAACGCTCGGAGACCTCACCCAGCCCGCGGGCCGGGCGAGTCCTGCGCAGCTCGCGCTGCAAAAAAAACGTATCCGGTCGCCCCGCCCGTGATCACAACGCCGCCAAGCGGGGGCGAGCCAGGATCAGGCTCCAACTTCGTGCACACTCAGTTGGGCCAGTATCGAATTCACTCCCCCGGTCGCGGGAAGTGCGCGCTGAACCCCAACGGCTCACTCCGCGCCCCCTCGAACGCATGCCGCGAAGGCACCACCGCGATCCCCGACTCCGTCACATGGAACCGCGCCCGCTCGCGCGGGTTTGACCCGTCGAT
>CAIKQM010000235.1 GCA_903829565.1 uncultured Planctomycetota bacterium | reverse complement strand
GGTGCAGCGCACCGAGGGCTTTGGCGCACGCGTAATCCTGCACGGCGAGAGCTTTGATCAAGCACAAGCGCACATGCGCGAGCTCGCCGCGCGTGAGAACAGCATCATCGTGCCGGCCTTTGATGATCCCGACATCATCTTGGGCCAAGGCACCGCGGGCTTAGAGTTCCTCGAGGATGCGCCCGACCTAGATGCCGTTGTCATCCCGATTGGCGGCGGTGGATTGTGTGCGGGTATGGCGTTGGCCTACAAAGCACTCTCGCCCAAGACGCGCATCATCGGTGTGCAAGCTGCTGGTGCAGCACCGATGGTCCATTCGTTCCAGAGTGGTCAACCCTCACCTGTGGCCGATCCGCGCACCATCGCCGATGGCATCCGTGTGGGTGTCGTCGGTCAATGGACATGGGAGCTCGTGCGGCGCCATGTCGACGAGTGCATCACCGTGGAAGAAGACGAGATCGTCGATGCGGTGCTGCAAACGATCGAGAAGAGCAAGGTTGTTGCCGAAGCAGCGGGTGTGCCTGGCATCGCCGCGATCCTCGCGGGCAAGATCCAAGGCGCCAAGAAGATCGGCACGATCGTCAGCGGCGGCAACATCGATCTGCACTTGATGGCGCGCATCATTGAGAATGGCTTGGAACGCGCCGGACGGACGCATGTGCTGCGCTTGCGCACGCCGGACTTGCCCGGTCAGCTCAGGCGCATTGTCGAGGTGTTGGCCGAGCAAGGCAGCAACATCGTCGATGTGCAGCACTACCGCGCCGGCTGGCGTGTGCCGTTGGGCTTCGTCGACATCGATGTGCTGATCGAAACACGCAAGCGTGGCGAAGGCGAGCTAGTCGAGCGTGCGCTGCAAGCACGCGGCATCACCCTGCGCACTTAGGGCAACACAGCCATTGCAGGACGCAGGCCCAAGGTCGGGAGCCGGCGTCCAGGCGCGTAGCTAAAGCGGAAACCTGCACGCGCAAAGCTCGGCGAATTCAGATACGAGCCGCCGCGGAAGATCCGATCCGCGCCGCCTTCGCGGTCGCTGCTGTGATCTCCGTCAAGTGCGCGCATCCCGGTGCCTCCGTAGGTGTCCTTGCACCATTCCCACACATTGCCGTGCATGTCATGCAGACCGAACGGATTCGGGCGCAAGCTGCCGACGGGAAGCATGTGCACGAACTCGGCCGCCACATCGTGCAAGCCATCCACTTGAGCAGCACCTTCCAGGCTGCTCTCGGTCGTGCCTGTCCACCATGCGGTTGTGGTACCAGCTCGACACGCATACTCCCACTGCGCTTCGGTAGGCAAGTCTATCCATCCCAAACAACGTGTAAAGGTAGCTTGACACTGTTGCCAACTGAGGAAGTTCGCTGGATGCAACGGGTCGGGCTCTCCGTGCAGGCCTTGCCACTCCGAGACTCGGTTCCACTGGGCCTGTGTCATCTCGTACTTGGAAAGGAAGAACGGAGAGAGATCCACCTCCGTGAGCGGGGCCCATTGCCTTGCCAGATCGCCACCGACGTGCTCTTCGCGTGGGATCCGACCACCGGGAATCAAGACGAAGATCAGGCCTACTTCGGGCCGGAGCTCCCATGTGCCGTCAGCCTTACGCGATGGCGCATCACCCGATTGCAGATGCACGAATTCCCACAACCCACTCTGCGGACACTTCCCTAGAGGCAGCAAGCCTAGCTGCGGCGTCAAACGACCGCTGTGCCATTGCACTCCGGCATAGCTTGGATTGGCGGCTACATCAGCAGCCACTTCGGCCCACAACCGCGCGGCCTCGGGCCTGCGAGTCGTGAGTTCGGCGTATTGCAGCAGGCTGTCCAGCAACTCCAACTCGCTTTGCAGCAACACCAGTTGGTCATGCCACCACTGCGTTTGACTGTCGCTGTAACGCCACGTGCGTCGAGTGTCACACAAGACGCGCAGTCGTGCGTTTTCCACTTCGAGTGCATGCTGAGCTTCTTCAAGCTGGACGCGCAGGCCGTCCAGCTCGTACTCACGCGCGGAGCGCTGGCTGGAGTCCCAAGCAGCAGCCTGTGCTTCAATCAAGCGCGCGTCACGCTCCATCTGTGCGGCCTCTGCAGGAACGGCGAGTGCACGTGCTTCCTCCAACGCGGCCAGCGCCTCCGCGAAGCGAGCACTGCGGGCCCACACCAACGCTTGCGTCGACAAGGCCGCAGCTCGACGATCAGGCTCCGCTTGTTGCAGAAGGTCGGCCGCAACCGGCATCAGACGACCATCCAACGCGCGATAGTCGGGACGCACACTAGTCGCAGCGCGCAACGCACGCAGCCTGCCTTCAAAGTCCTCTGGCAAGTGTTGCTCACGCAGCTTGCCCGCCACTGACTGCACATCCGGCCAAGGCTCCACCCCCAGCATGCGCGCTTGCCAGCGGTACTGAGCCTGAACGAGCACCGTGCGATACTCAAAGGGAGGCGTAGGACTAGCTGGATAGCTGGGACGATCCGGCAGCTGATGGCGCTTGGGATGCGTGTCAAAGTCCTGCTGACGATCGGCGTCCGTGTACGGCAGCGCCAAGGCACGCACTTCCTCGAGCCTGCGACGCACATCAGCAAGCCCCGGTGACCATCCACCTGCACCATCGTCAGCTCGACCAAGGACCAGGTGCTGCGCTTCATTGACCCACCACTGGTGCGCCGAGACACCCAGCGCACGCGCAAGCTCGGCATTGCGCGTCGCAGCGCGCAAACGCGCCACATCCTGCAGCAACCCGCGCAACTTGAGGTCGCGACTCTGGGCAAGGAGCTCGGTGTTCAACTGCGCTGTGCGCTGCGCTTGATTAGAGGCCTCGGCTGCAAAGCGTGACGCCACCACAAGGCCCGTGACCAGCGCCAACATCGTGCCGACCAACGATGCGGCTAAGGCGCGGTTGCGCTGCACCCACTTGCGCGTTTCGGCCCAAGTGCCCGTTTGGTGGGCTTTGACCACACGCCCTTCGAGGTACGCGCGCAAGTCAGCGGCCAACTCCGTCATGTCGGCATAGCGTTGCGCAGGATCGCGACGCATGGCGCGGTCCACGATCGCCAGCAGTTCTGGACTGACCTCCGCGCTGTGGTGTTGTACGGGTGCTGGTGGGCCTTGGCGCAACAGCTCTAACAACTCATGGTCCGGGCGAGTGGTGTGCCCCACTTGGTACGGAGCGCGTCCCGCCAGCAAGTGGTAGAGCATTGCTCCCACCGCGTACACATCGGCGCGCCGATCCGTCGCCGCTTTGTCGCCGTGCGCTTGTTCAGGAGCCATGTACGCCGGCGTGCCGAGCACCTGGCCATCACGCGTCAAGAGCGTGGCATGACGGTCTTGCTGGCGCAGATCGGCGCGGCTGCTGGCCACAGGTGCAGCAGCAGACGCAGGCACTTCGACCAGGGCAAGGTCATGCAAGTCTGGCCGGCCTTCGACTCGGGCGAGGCCCCAGTCCATCACGTACACCTCGCCGTAGTTACCCACCATGATGTTGGCGGGTTTCAGGTCGCGGTGCAGCACGCCCCGGTCGTGGGCGTAGCTCATCGCCTCGCAGACTTTGAGCAGGACACCCAAAGCACGCGTGCGTGTCCAGCCGTTTTGACCATCGGCCACACGTTGGTAGATGACGCGCAAGTCGTCACCGTGTACCAGACGCATGGTGAACCACACATCACCGCGTTGATCGACGCCGGCTTCGTGCACAGGCACGATCCCAGGGTGATCCAACTGGGCGGTGATTTGGGCTTCCTCGACGAAACGACCCAGCGTGCGCATGTCACGCTCGCCTGGCAGCGCCACCTTCATCGCCAGCGGCCGGCGTAGATCCTCATCCCACACGCGCAGCACAGAGCCCATGCCCCCGCGCCCGACCTCGCCTTCCACGCGGAACCGATCGGCGGAAGCTGTGTGTCTGCGCAGCCGATCCAGAAGCGAGCCGATGGCTTTGGGCGGAGCATCCAAACCCGACATACGCTCCACCACGGACAGCCAGTTGGTCCAGTCCGCATGACAACGCCGCAGGTCTTGCGCGTGTTCAGGGTGCGCTTGGCAGAACGCTTCGAAGTCGACTGGCTCTCCGCGCTCCAGCTGCGCAACATGCTCGGCAAACAAGCGCTCGGCGATGTTCGAGGGTAAGCCAGCGGACTGCGTACTTGCACTCATGCGGGGGAGCGAGGTCTCACCATGGTACCGCGCGCATGTGAGTCCTGTGGCTACCTACATCAACTGCTTGGGATCCAAGCGTGCGCCCTTGGCCAGCACTGCCGAGACTGTGGCGTACACACGTGCATCGGCACTGCGTTTGGCTGGATCGCGCTTGGCTAGGGAACGCAACGGCATCAGGAGACGAGGATTGCCGGCTAACGCCTGTGCGTGACGGTCCAAGTAGGCCCAGTACAACGAGGTCAAGGGACAGTCCTTGCCCGGTGTGAACGCACACCCTGCACAGTCGTCGCTCATCTTGTCGATGTACGCCGAGCCGGCGATGTACGGCTTGGTCGTCATGACATCCCCAGTGGCGAAGGTCCCCATGCTGAGCACATTCGGTTCCACCACCCAGTCATAGGCATCGACAAAGGCACACCAAAACCAGTCCGTCAGCTCGCGTGCATCCACATCCAAGAGAGCTGCGATGTTGGCCAGCACCATCAAGCGTTCGATGTGGTGACACCAAGCATCCTCCATCACGGTGCGCACGACGCGATCCAAACACGCGAGGCCGGAGGCATGGCCCCACCATGCAGGCGGCAACGGATTGTGAGCGGCAAGTGCTGCGGGTGCGGCCTCGGCATGGTGCGGCCTGTCAACCAAACCAGACAAGGTCCACCAGCCTGCGTCGGTGGCGCGCACCTGCTGGGCTCGTGGCACCCCGGGCAAGTCGCGGAAGCCGTCTGTGGCACGATGCACGTGGCGCACGAACTCACGCCAACCCAGCACCTGCCGCACAAAGCCCTCGACACTCGCGAGAGGTGCCGTGCTCTGCACTGCCGCCTTGACCACAGTCACCGGCAGCAAACGAGACACATTCAGCAGGTGTGCAATGCGCGTATGAAACAGGGTGCGCGAGGAGCGCGACATGGCGTCCTCATACGGACCAAAGTGCTCGAGACATTCGCGCAAGGCGAAGTCCCAGCACTCATGAGCATGGGCTTTCGTTGTCGGGAGCGCGCCCAGATCCACGCGGCCAGGATGTGTGCCAAACTGCGTGCGCACCAACGCCTCCACTTCGGCCTCCAAGGCCCCGTGCTGAAAGCGCGGCACAACAGGAGCCGGCGGCGTGCCCGACCACGGCTTGCGGTTCTCGCCATCAAAGCTGAAACGCCCGCCCACGGGCTTGCCACGCTCCATCAAGATGCCGGTTGCACGACGCGCCTCGCGGTAGAAGGCGTCCATGCGCCAAGGACTCTGGACACCACAGGCTTGCTCAAAGAGCTCGGTGCGGGTCAACCAACCCTCGTGGGCTACCACGCTGAGCAGGCCTTGCTTGACTAAGTCAGCTAGCTCCACGCGCAGCTCGCGTTCGGCGGCTTCCATCATCACGAGCGGTTGATGCTGGGTGACCCAAGCCGCGAGCACGGTCGCATAGGACTCGCGACTGATGAGGTACTCCACCGCCACGCCACGCGCCGCTTGCTCCAGCGCAAAACGACGCTGATTCGCCAAGAGGAAGGCGAGCTTCTGCTGGTGGTAAGGACGCCGCCGCGCCTTCGCGGCCGTCTCCACGAGCACGATGCCGACTTGCTGCGGCGCTAGCCGTGACCACGGGCCCAACTCATCGGTGAGTTGGTCGTAAGGCAGGTAGAACCATGTACGCGGGGTCGGTGCGCGCTTGGCTTGCAGACTATGCAACTCGCTCGCCAGCACAGACGCATGTAGCGACCGCACTGTGTCCGAGGATGCATCCAAGGCAGAGAGTGCGGCGTACAGCATAGGTTGAATGTACGCACTCACACGCCTATCGGATGCGGTTCTGGACCGTCCTTTGACGGGCTACCGCGTGGACGGAACGCTGCGCAATCGCAGCGCGGAAGGTGCCTTGCTGCTGGTGTTCTTGCGTCACTTTGGTTGAACCTTCTGCCGCGAAGTGATTCGCGACCTGCGCCGTGCGCGCAGTTCTGATCCAAGCCACGATTGGTGTGACGTGCTGTATGTAGGCAGCGCGGATGTGGAAGCCACGCAACGCTTCTTTGCGGACTTCGCGCCCGAGGCCCACTGCATCGCCGACCCTAGCGGCGAGCTCTATGAGGCCTTTGGCTTAGGCAAGGGCAACGCGTGGCAGCTGTTCGGTCCGGCAGTGTTCGCACACGCTCTGGGTGCGATGTGGAAGGGCAATGGCATCGGTGTGCCGAATGGAGATGTGCTGCGTATGAGTGGCTTCTTCCGCCTGGAACATGGCAGCATGACGTGGGCGTGGCGAGGCAAGCATGTCGGCGACCATCCGTCGCTCGACACCGTGCGTGCCCAGGCATGCCGCACGCCCAACGCCAAGACCAACGTCACGTCCTGAGCAGCCCATGATGACCATCTGGAAGACCATCGTTCCGCTTGCACTTGTCCCCTTCTTTGCCGGTTGCAGCTCGGCCATCAAGAATGTCAACCCGATTGGACAAGCCTTCCCAAGTGTCGCGGGCCAGTCACTGACCAAAGAGGCGGTCGCCATCCCCGGCGCGTACGCAGGCAAGCCGACCGTCTTGCTTGTGGGCTATGTGCAAGAGACGCAGTTCGACTTGGATCGTTGGGCTGTGGGCTTGACGATGGCCAAGCCGCCCGCGCATGTCGTGGAAGTGCCGACCATCCCAGGCCTCGTGCCGAGCATGATCTCCGGATGGATCGACTCCGGCATGCGCAGCGGCATCCCCAAAGAAGACTGGGCCTCAGTGGTGTGCGTCTACGGTGGCGATGCCAAGAAGATCGTGGCGATCACAGGCAACGAACAACCGCGCAATGGCCGCATCTTCTTGTTGGATGCGGAAGGCAAGGTGGTCTGGTTCCACGACCGCGGCTTCTCGGCCGGCAAGTTGACCGAGTTGGATGCCAAGGCGCGCGAACTCAGCGCACCCAAGCAACCGAGCGGCGGTTAGTTCGGCACCAACGCCAACACAGAGGCCACAGGGCGCTCACCCGTCTTGTCGCTGGGGCGATTGCTGACGGAGCCTCCGACCCACAAGGTCGTCGAGCCGCCACCGTCAAAGTTGAGGCCTTCGTGCGCACCAAACTCGACCAGCAACTGCGCTGTCTCCTCGAGCGTGGCGCCTCGGCTTTCCGCACTGCGACCATCGACGACTAACAGCAACAGTCGACCGTCCTTGGTGTAGCCAGCCGCTGTGCGTGGATGTCGTGAACCGGCACCGACACCTTGGAAGCACTCTTCCGCTTCCGTGTTCCGCACCTTGCCCGCAACTACGAGCATGGGACCTGCGCCCACAACTTCTTCAGCTTGCCACACGCGGTCTGCGTTGGGCTTGGGCGCCACAGCTGGCTTGCCCGGCGCATTCGCCACAGGTTCCTCCAGGGCATACAACGCGTCAGCCACGCACCAAGTCCACGCACAGTCGGCGCGGCCCCGGGCATCAAAGCCCAACGCAGCACGCGTCACCGGATGCTGGGTGTCGCCGCGCGTGACCACTTGGGCTCCTTGTGCGACAAGGTGCCCCTCATCCACCACCGTGCTGACCGAACCCTTCAACGAGAAGTAGCCCGCGTTCACCGCCACCAGCGCCTTCAAGTCCGCTGCTTGCTTGGACGTCGTGCGCAGACCGGCCTTGGGTTGCGTCGCTTCGGGACGCCACGCTGCATCCGGCCGCGCTTCGACCATCCACGCGCGCAGCGGTGGATCGTTGCTGACGCGCTCGTACACCACGATGCTCTTGGGGAGCTTGGCTTGCAGATCCGCACGCACAGTCCAACCCTTGGGCTGTTCCGGAGCGACGGCCGAACAGGCTACACAGGCCAGAGCAACGAGCCAGATGCTGCGAGCTTCCATGCCACTCATGGTGCAAGATGAGGCGCACCAACGCCATGACTAACGCACACCTCGAACGCTTGGTGCCTCACTTGGTGGTTGCACACGCACGCGCCGCCATCGCTTGGTACCAGCAAGCTCTAGAACTGGAGCTCGTTGCACTGGTCGAGCATCCTGAGGATGGGCGCGTGCTGCATGCGGAACTGCGTGGGCGCGGCTGGAGCTTCTACCTCGCTGACGACTTCCCGCAGTACGGCTCGCGCTTGCCCGACCCTACTCGCAGCGGACCCTTGATGCTCTTCGTCGAAGGTCCGCGCGCCAAGGAACTGTACGAGCGTGCGTTGCGCATGGGCTCGCGTGACCTGAATCCTTGGCAACGCACACTGCACGGCGCAGAGCTGGGGCAGCTGCGTGATCCACATGGCTATGAGTGGACTTTCCGGCACTCAACGACCGTGGTCTGACTCAGAGATCAGCCAAGACACGGCCCAGATGCGGGGCCAAGTTGCGCGCGATGCGTTCGTGACCTGCGACCGTCGGGTGCAAGCCGTCCTCCAAATTCATCTCGGGCACGCCGCCGACACCTTCCATGAAGTACGGCACCAAGACGAGACCCTCTTCGCTGGCCAGCGTGCTGTAGAGCTGTTCAAACGCTGAGGTGTACTCCGAGCCATAGCTCGTTGGCAGGCGCACACCACACAGCACCACGCGTGCCTGCGCTGCTTTGGCTTTGCGCACAATGCCGCGCAGGTTGTCAAGAATTTCGGACACAGGCTGGCCGCGCAAGCCGTCATTGCCACCCAACTCGACAATCAAGACCTGTGGCTTCTGGGCGAGCACCCAATCCACACGCCGCAACCCGCCCGCGGTGGTATCACCGGAAACACCGGCATTCACCAATCGAAACGGCTGCCCTGCCAAGGCCAGTTGACGCTGCAACACGGCAGGAAACGCGGCCGAAGCGTCCAGGTGCAAGCCGGCGGCAATGCTGTCCCCCAAGACCGCCACCAAGGGCGCATCCACCGGGATATCCGGAGTGGCCGCGCGCTCCAGCGCTCCATCCAGACGCGCGGCGCGAGCAGCTCCATCACCCGGCATGGAGGTGCGCGCGGCGCCGGAGTCCGTGGGCTCCTTGGAGCATGACCACAGCACGCTTACGAGTGCCACCGCTGCAAGAATCCCAGCCGAGCGCGTCATGTGCAGGACTCTAACGCACGGCGCGACTCGGAACACGCCGTGCCTGCGTACAATCCTGCGCCCATGCAGCCAAACGCTCCGCGCATTGCCGCACACGACCTTGTGAAGCGCCTCACTTCGGGTGGGGCGCCGCTGACGGTGCTGGATGGTGTGTCACTTGAGATCGCAGCGGGTGACTCGGTGGCCATCGTCGGGCCTTCGGGCAGCGGCAAGTCCACGCTGTTGGCCTTGTTGGCCGGCTTGGACCGCCCCACTGCAGGGAGTGTGGAGATCGATGGACAACGTATCGACACACTCAGCGAAGATGCGTTGGCTTTGCTGCGCCGTCACAAGATCGGCTTTGTGTTCCAGTCGTTCCAACTGCTGGCGAACTTGACGGCCTTGGAGAATGTGCTCCTGCCGCTGGAGCTCGCCCGACGCCCCAACGCGCTGCAACGCGCCCAAGACTTGTTGACGGCTGTGGGCTTACGCGAGCGCATGAGCCACTACCCTTCGCAGCTGTCAGGAGGTGAGCAGCAACGCGTGGCACTCGCACGCGCGTTCGGGCCTTCACCTGCCATCCTGTACGCCGACGAGCCTACCGGCAACTTGGATGCAGCCACGGGCGCGAGTGTGTTGCATTTGCTTGACGAGCTGCGCGCACGCGAAGGCACGACCTTGGTGCTCGTGACGCATGACAAGGATGTGGCCGCGCGTGCGCGGGTGCGCATGTACCTGCGCGCTGGCCGCATGGAACGCGTGGAAATCAACCCCGTGACAACCTGAGATGGCCGGCACACTTGTCAAGGCCGCTTGGCGCGAGTCACGCGGATCCAGCGCGCGCCTGATCTTCTTGGTGCTGTGCTTGGCCCTCGGCACAGCTGCAGTGTCCGGTGTGCGCGCACTTTCAGCTGCCATCGAGAATGGCTTGCGCGAACAGTCGCGCGAGTTGCTGGGCGCAGACTTGGCGATCGAGTCCCGGCGTGGTGTACCTGGTGAGGCAGACCTCTTGGTCGCCGCGACAGCCTCGGCGCGCACGACGAGCACCAAGAGCTTGGCCACCATGGCCTCCGCTGGTGGGCGCTCACGCTTGGTGGACCTCAAAGCTGTAGGCCCAGGCTTCCCCTTCCACGGTCGCGTCGTGCTGGATCCACCGCGCGACGTGAGCACACTCACTCCGCTGGAGTGCGCCGTTGCACCCGAGGTGCTGGAAGGACTGCACGCTCGACTGGGCGACGAGCTGAGCATCGGTGCCGCACGCTACACCATTGCTGCCGTCGTAGTAGAAGAGCCTGGACGACTCGACTTCTCGTTCACCATCGGTCCGCGTGTGATGCTGAGCCTCGCAGGTCTGGAAGAAGCGCAGCTTGAGGGCTTTGGCCGACGCGTAGTGGAACGCCGCTTGTGGGCCTTCGAGGGCAATCCTGCATCTGCAAGCATCGAAGCACTGGCTCGACGCTTGCGTGCCGAGCTACCCGACGCGGCCTATCTGCGCGTAGAGACAGCGCGCGATGCACAGCCCGCGTTACGACGCTCCATCGAGCGCGTAGAGAACTGGCTGGCGCTCGTAGCGCTCTTGGCTCTGTGCTTGGGTGGTGCCGGTGTGGCCCAACTCGTGCATGCACATCTCGATGCGCGTGCAGGAGCCATCGCGGTCCAACGCGTCATTGGTCTGCGCCCGCGCGAAGTCATGTGGGTGCAGTTGGTGCATGTAGCCGGACTGGCACTCTTTGCCAGTCTGCTGGGCGCATTCGCGGGCTCTCTGCTGCCGTTCGCCTTGCCATCATTGCTGCCGGGAGTGTTGCCAGAGGCCTTCACCTTGCGCTTCGATTGGCTCGCGCCCCTGTACGGAGCCAGTGTAGGTGTAGCCGTCGCGTTGCTGTTTGCCTTGCCTCCGCTCGTGGCCGTGTGGCAAGTACCGCCGGTGCGCGCCTTGCGCCATGAAGCCGAACCATTGCAAGCACCGCGCTTGTTGCAGTGGTGCGCGTGGGGTGTGTTGCTCGTAGGTCTGCTGCTGGTAGCCCGCGTAGAAGGCGGTGAATGGCGCAACGCTCTGGCCTTCGCCGGGGCATTGGCAGGCTTGGCAATGGTGCTGTGGGTGGGCGCGCGGTTGCTGATCACGATCGCGGCGCGCATCCCTCGCACCAACTTGCCGCCGTTGTTGCTGCATGGTGTGGCTGCTCTTGCGCGCCCCGGACGAGGCACCGCAGGAGCCGTAGTAGCGCTCGGCATCGGAGTCTTGGTCGTTGCTGGCACATGGCTGATCGAAGGCCGCATGTCCAGCTATCTGGTCAACGCACTACCGCCCGAAGCACCAAGTGCGTTCCTAGTCGATGTGCAACCTGATCAACGCACGGACTTGGTGGCCACCTTGCAGGAGTTGGGTGCCGAGCATGTGCGCGCAGCTCCCATTGTCACGGCACGCTTGACCAAGATCGATGGACGCGCCGTGGCCGACATTGCAGCGGAACGCAAAGGTGACGCAGGTGTGGACCGTGAGTTGTGGGTGCTGACACGTGAGCAGCGCCTGACCTTTGGACCCGATTTGCCTGCGGATAATGAGGTGATTGCGGGCAGTCTTTGGAACGATCCGCAACGCGCCGAGGTCTCCATCGAAGAGCGCTTCGCCAAGGACCTCGATGTGCAGGTCGGCAGTATGCTGCAGATGGATGTACAGGGTCTCAGCGTGGAGCTGCTGGTGTCCTCCATCCGCACCGTGCGTTGGGAGAGCTTCGGCATCAACTTCTTCCTGCAAGTCGAACCCGGAGTGCTCGAACAAGCACCGCACCAAGTCTTGATCGCCGCACGCTTGCCCGCCGAACGCGAGGAAGCTGTAGAAGCCGCAATTGCTGACGACTACGTCAATGTGACCGTCATCCGCGTGCGTCCGCTGTTGGAGAAGGCGCTCGCGTTGCTGGGGCGCTTGGCGATCGGAGTGCGCGTGTTAGGCCTGTTTGTCGTCCTCGTGGGCATCGCCATCCTTGCTGGTGTGGTCGGCACCCAAGCCTCCAAGCGCGCACGCGAGATCGGTGTGCTCAAGGCGCTGGGTTCCACTCGCCGCGAAGTCATGCTGCTTGTGGCGGTCGAACACGCACTACAGGGGCTAGTTGCGGGTGCGCTCGGCGGTACCGCAGCCTTCTTGGTGGCGCACTTCACCTTGTCCAATACACTGGACATTCCACCGCAATTGCCTTGGTTGGCGCTGCCGCTGATGGCCGTGGGCGCCGCCGTGCTGGCTGCCGGCGCAGGCCTACTGGGCTCGTGGCGCGCACTGCATGTGGCACCGATCGAAGCCTTGCGCTCGTAGAGGCTCTACGCGCGCAAAACGCCCGTCGAATCGCCAAAGGCCGACATGGGCACTCCATAGGCATCTGCTAAGCCCAAGTGCAAGTTGGCGAGCGGCGTGTCAGACGCAACGACACGCCCACGCGGATACGGATGCGCACCACCAATCAGCAGCAAGGGCACACGATCGTGATCGTGACGGTTGCCATCGCGAATGCCAGAACCATACACGACAGTCGTGCGCTCCAAGAGTGACTCGCCATCCTCACGCACGGCGAGCAAGCTTTGCGCCAAGCGCGCCACGATCTCGCTGTAGTGGCGATCAATGCGCGTGAT
>CAIKQM010000234.1 GCA_903829565.1 uncultured Planctomycetota bacterium | reverse complement strand
GGAAGGAGAAGCGCCCTTCGGCATCGGTGCGCGAGCGCGGCTCCTTGGACAGATCCGGCATCGGATCGTTGACGAAGAAGATCTCGGAAGCACCCAGCGTCGTCAGGAGCACCTCGGCGCCGGCAATCGGCTGGCCGCCAGAGTTTTTGACACTGCCCGTGAGCTTGTTGTCGTACTGCACCGGACCGCCCGAGTCTTCCTCGGTACCGCTGCCCGCGGTGCTCGTGCGCGCCGATGTCGACTCGGTCGTGGCCAAGTCCACCGCCGGTTGCGTCGGCTTGGTCGGGCTCTCCTCTACACCGATGGCCGGCGCGACGGTGTCGGGCTTGCTCGGGTTCGAGTCAGACAGGGCGAAGAAGAGCACGCCAATGGCGAGCACAGCGAGGAGGAGGACGTGGATCGGACGCATGGTTCGGGTGGCGGGTTGGACGCCGGCGGATTGGACCTGATTTGGACGCTAGGCAGCGAACTTTCTTCCTGCCGCCGCCCCGTCAACTCGCGGCTTTGTCAGCCACGGGGATACTGTCGAGGTCGTCCGCGACGCTGCGGCCCGGCCAGATGGACTCCGGCCAGATTTGGGACACGAGGAAGTAGGCGAACACGACCAACTCAAGGTCGACGCGCCGGTACACCTCAATCGTGGCGTCCCGCGACAGGAGTCCGCGCGTCATGCGCGCCATCTCGCCGGTCTTGGGGGCGTACATGTGCCAACCCATGCGCAAGCCGGTGGTCGGCAGCAAGCGGTAGGGCTTGTTACCGGTCGACAGGGCGATCTCACGGCTGCCTACGAAGCTCCAACGCAACGAGGAGCCCAGCCACTCGCGGTTCTCGGTCCACACCGAGAATTGGCTGCGCAAAATGCCCGGATCGCGGCGGAAATGCAGCACTTCGCCCTTCAACGGCCGGAAGGTGCCGCCCACCATCAACACACCTTTGCGCTCCGTGCTCAGGGTGCCAATCGGGCCTTCCGCATTGCTAAGCGTATGCGTAGGAGTCCAAAGGCCGGAGACCTTGCTGGTGTAGGTGGCGATGGGTGCAGCCATGGCGTGATCTGGGGTAGAGGGTCTTTTCGGCCATTCGGCGCCCGAAGGCGAGTCCGAACAGTCAAAAACCGCTCCCCACTCCTCCATTCGAGGAGGGATCTAAGTTTCTGTCAACTCGTATTTTAGCTCGCAGGCCGCGGCAGCGATCCGATCCGCGCCCGCCTGCGCGTCGGCCACGGTCTGGGTGCGTCCAAACGACACCCGCACGGTGCAGCGGGCCTCCAGAGCGCTGAGTCCCATGGCCTCCAGCACCGGCGAGGGTGCTCGTTGGCGCGCGTTGCAGGCCGATCCGGCGGAAATGCACACTCCCTCGGCGTCCAGCAACGCCAGCAACAGCTCGGCATCCACGCCGGGCAGAGTCAGGCTGCTGGTGTTCGGCAAGCGGGCCACGTGGGCCGCCTGAATGTGCGCCCAAGGCAGGCGCTCTAGGATCCGTGCTTCAAAGGCAGCGCGCACGGCCGCCAGGGCCCGGGGACCGTCCGCCTCCAGCCAGCGGCGCGCTTCCTCGGCCGCGACGCCAAAGCCAATGATCCCGGGCAAGTTCTCCGTGCCCCCGCGGCGGCCGGCTTCTTGCGACCCGGCCAGCAGGGGTTCCCACAGTTCCTTGGTCGTGGGCCGCAACCACAAGGCCCCGACGCCCTTGGGGCCATGCAGCTTGTGGGCCGACACGGAAACGCAATCGGCATCCAGCTCGACCACGGAGAAGGGGATGCGGCCCAAGGCCTGCACGGCATCGAGGTGCAGCACAGCACCCGTAGCGCGTACCTCGCGACTCAACGCGGCCACGGCTGCGGGCTCTTCCGCCAACAGCGTGCCGGTTTCATTGTTGGCGTACAGCAAGGTCACCAAGGCTGTGTCGTGCGACAGAGCCGCGCGCAGGCTGGCCCCATCGACGCGCGCATGGGCATCGACAGGCAGCCACACCACGCGTGCGCCTTCTTGCGCCGCGGCATCCAAGGCACGGCGCGTGGCCGCATGCTCGGCGCGCGTGCTGAGGATCGTGGTGCGCCCGCGCGCTCGTTGCGCACGCCAAACACCGAGAATTGCAGTCTGAATCGCTTCGGTGCCACCCGAGGTGCACAGCACCTCACGCGCATCGCG
>CAIKQM010000233.1 GCA_903829565.1 uncultured Planctomycetota bacterium | reverse complement strand
TGAAGTCACTCCCGAGGTTCAACACATCGAGCTTGAACCGCAGAGCACGCAGGCGCTCACATGGCACCTGCAAGGCGGCTCGTGGCGCGTAGGAGCAGACCCGTTGCTCGCCGTCCGCCTCGAGTGGCTCGGGGCTGGGGGGCAAACTATCGAGTGGTTGTGTGACACGCCCATCACGCGGCGTCGCACGCTGACCTTGGACGTGAGTCCCGTGCGCGTGCAGCTTGTGCGCGAGAGCCCGCGCGATCGCGAAGCCTACATGGTGGTGCGCTTGCACCGCGGGCATGTCTACGCCTCCATCGAAGACTCCGGCGGCATCCCCGAAGCTCACGCCGTGCTGCGTCTCGGCGAACGCACCGTCGTGGGCGGTCGCGGCGTACGCCTGCCGCTGCCCAGCGACGCCCGCCTCCATCCACCCGCCTTCTCCTGCGGCTTCCTCAGCCACCGCCGCGGCGAACGCTATGTCCGCCGCTTCTGCGGCGGCCTGCTCGACGAGCCCGACGCCGGTGCACCGGGTCTGCTGCACATCGCCGCAACGGCCTGAACGCGGACGCGCTACGTGCGAAAGTCCCACGCGAACCTGCTAGGCTGACCACCCCTCGAACGGGAGTGGATCGGTGCTGGTGTGCCGCCCGGCCTTCAAAGCCGGTTGGGAGTCGTGAACAGCGGCTCCGGTGGGTTCGATTCCCATGCGCTCCCGCCACTCCTCTCTGGTTTCGAACGCGCGTGCCCACCGACGACATCGTCATCCGTCCACCGCAACTCGCCGACGAGGTGGCGGTACTCGACGCCTGGCATGCATGCTTTGCGCGCTTGGATCCAGCAGCGCACTTGGAAGCGAGCGCGTGGAGGCGCCGTTGGTCCGAACATCCCTTGGGTTGGCAAGCTCAAGCGGCGTTTGCTGCCGATGGCACGTGTCTGGCGCACTTTGGCGGCTTGGGCTTTCGCTGGCGCACGCCCGAGGGCGGTCTGCGGCGCGGATGGTTGGTCGTGGACAGCTTCGCGCGCATCGAAGCTCGCGGTGGCCTAGGCAAGCGTGGTTGGCTTGCGCGCTGTTGCGAACGCTTCATTGCCGAATCCATGTCGCGTGAGCAACGCGACTACGCGCATGGTTTCCCTGTGCCGCGCGCTTGGGAGCTCGGACGGCGCGTCATGCGCTATGAGTTCGCCGACGAGGTGCGCGTGTGGACGGCCAGCAGCGATGCGTTGCAGCCGTGGCCCACACCACTCGAGGCGCGCAGCGCAGTGCTGGATGAACGCATTGCCCGCTTGGACGCACAGGTGTACGCCCGCACGGCACGTATCGAGCGCAACGCTGCACACCTTGCTTGGCGTTTGCCTGCCGATGCACAGTGCGTGGAGGTGCGCGCGCAAGACGGCGCGTTGCGCGGCTTTGCTGCGTGGCGCACGACTACCTTCCTTGGCGAGCCGCACCTTGTGCTGTTGGATTGGGTGGTGGATGCAGCCGATGCTCCTGCGCAAGGCGCATTGCTGGCAGCCGCGCGCAACGCCGTGCGCACACAGGGTGCCACCCGTGTAGCGGTGTGGGGCTCGCCGCG
>CAIKQM010000232.1 GCA_903829565.1 uncultured Planctomycetota bacterium | reverse complement strand
GATGGAGCCTGCGCCTTGCTGGTGTGCCGCGAATCCACTGCACGCGCCGCGGGCTTGCAGCCTCTGGCACGACTGACAGGTCGTGCCTGGGCGGGCTGTGATCCCGCACGCATGGGGCTCGGCCCCGTGGTGGCGACCGCGCGTCTGTTGCGCGCCACAGGGCGCGCGTGGAGCGACATCGATGTCGTTGAGCTCAACGAAGCCTTCGCAGCGCAGGTTTTGGCCTGTGAAAAGGCCTTCGACAGCGAACTCTACGCAGCCGAGCACTGGGGTGGCCAGCGCATCGGCACGCTCGATTGGAACAAGACCAATCCGAACGGTGGCGCGATTGCCTTGGGGCATCCCGTGGGCTGCACGGGGGCACGCCTGCTGCTGACCGCAGCACATGAACTACAGCAACGCGGAGCACAGCACGCTCTGGCGACCTTGTGCATCGGCGGTGGCCAAGGTGGCGCGTTCTTGTTGGAGCGCGCGGTATGAATGCCACCTTGGTGTTCGAAGGCGAGCTCGCCGTAGTAACACTCGCAGCGCCCACGCGCGCGCAGCCGGTGCTCGACCTCGCCATGATCGAGGATCTGGAGCAGGCGGTCAGCACGCTCGAGCAACGCCACGATTGGCAAGGTTTGCTGGTGCGTGGGCGCGATGCGCACACCTTCGCTGCAGGTGCCGACCTAGATGTGTTGGAAGCGCTCACGGATGAAGGCACGGCGCGCGGCTTCATTGAGCGTGGCCAAGCTCTCTACAACCGGTTTGAGGACCTGCGCATGCGGCCCAAACGCGGCCGCATGGTGGCGGCGGTGGGTGGTGCGTGTGCGGGAGGCGCTTACGAACTGTGCCTCGCCTTGGATTGCATTGTGCTCGCAGATGAACCCGGCACCAAACTGGGCTTGCCCGAAGTCAAGCTCGGCATCTTGCCTGCTTGGGGTGGTGCTACGCGTCTTCCACGCCGCATTGGACCGTCAAGTGCACTGGACATCATTCTCAAGGGGCGTCTGCACTCGGCCAAAGAAGCCTTGCGGCTGGGCTTGGTGGATCGGCTGTGCGCACCTGAAGATCTCGATGGCGTGGCGCGTGGCATTGCGCTCGGCACGCACAAGGTGCGACACCGTGGCCGTGGCTGGGCAGGAGTCATGCTCGATCGCAACCCACTCGTGGCGAGAGCCCTGAGCCTGTACGCACAACGCCAAGTGCACCACGCAACTGGCGGGCACTACGCAGCACCGCTCGAGATCGCGCGCATCGTTCCCTCAGGTGCTGCCACGCCGCGCAAACTCTCTCTCCAGCGCGAAGCACACGCCGCAGCCCGCCTCGCCGTCTCGCCCACGGCCAAGAACTTGCTGCGCCTCTTCCGCGGCACCGAACGCGCCAAGAAACTGCGCTTGCACAGCGATGGCCTGGCGGTTCCCCCGCTGCTCCGCATGGGCGTGGTTGGCGCGGGAGTCATGGGCGCAGGCATTGCCAGCAGCGCCGCGCGCCGTGGTCTGCAAGTGCGACTGAACGACACGCGCCAAGCTGCTCTCGATCACGCCTTGCGTACCTATCGCGCAAGCCTGAGTCGCCCAAGTGCCGCACGTTCGGTGCCACGCGGCTGGATGGATCGGCTCGATGGCACGCTGGAGCTGGCGACATTGCGCCACAGCGAGGCGGTCGTAGAAGCCATCGTCGAACAACTGCCGGCCAAACGCGCCTTGCTCGCACAACTAGAACACACAGTGTCGGCGGAGTGTTTGCTCGCCACCAACACCAGCTCCTTGTCGGTGGGCGACGTGCAAGCTGGTTTGCACCATCCCGAACGAGTGGTCGGGCTGCACTTCTTCAACCCAGTCGACAAGATGCCCTTGGTCGAGGTGGTGCGCGGACGCCACACGAGCGACGCGGCGCTGACGCGTGCTTGCGCTCTGGCGTTGCAGTTGGAGAAGACTCCCGTCGTCGTGGCCGATGTGCCAGGTTTTCTTGTCAACCGCATCCTAGGCCCTTATCTCGACGAAGCACTGGCGCTGCTGGCTGGCGGAGTGCCTGCCGCCGACTTGGATGCGGCACTCAAGCAGTTCGGCATGCCGATGGGGCCATTGGCACTGCTGGATGAAGTCGGCTTTGATGTAGCAGCCCACGCAGCCCAGACCTTGGTGAGCGCCTATGGCTCGCGCATGGGCACCCAAGCCTGGCTCGCAACGGCTGTGCAACGTGGGGTCCTTGGTAAGAAAACCGGACGCGGCTTCTACCTGCACACGGCGCCGAAGGGGCGACCGAGTGCGCGAACCGAGCGTGCACAGCTCGATCCTCAAGCAGCGAATCTGCTGACGCCTACTGCTGTGCGTTGCGAGCTGCGCACACCTGACGAGCTGGCCACGCGTTTGGTTGCCGCTACCTGCGCAGAGGCCTTCCGTTGTCTGGAGGCCGGTGTCACCAGCAGCGAGGAGGAGCTTGATCTCGCCTTCGTGCTGGGCACGGGCTTCGCGCCGTTCCGCGGCGGTCCTGTGCGGCATGCACGCGCCCTAGGACTTGGCAACGTGGTGGAGATTCTACGCCGCACGCAAGACGCGCCGGATGTACGCGCACGCGACGGAGCCCGCGCACGGTTCGAGCCCTGCCCGCTCCTCCTAGACCTCGCCAAGCGCTAGAGTCGCAGCGTGAGCGAGACAGGACGCATGACGCGCGAGGTGCTGTGGAACTTTGGCGCGCTAGCGGTGCTAGCGGCCACCGGCTTGGCGTTGAACATCCTCGTCGGCACACAGTGGAGCCCCGCTGCGCTGGGTGTGTTCAACCAAGGCCTCGCTGCCTATGTGGTGGCCTCCATGCTGGCCTCGGTGGGCATCAATCACTCGCTGCTGCGCGCCTTGGGTTCCCACGCCAGCGATGTGCAACAAGCCGCCCATCGCGATCGTTCGGCGACCATCATCTGGGCAGCTCTCGTGCCTACGGCCGTGCTCGCACTTGGCGTCTGTGCGATCTATTGGTTTGCGCGTCACAGCATCGCCGCGTGGTTGGACTCGCCCGGAGTCGCGACGGCCATGGCTGCCAGCACACCGGGGCTGTTCTGCTTTGCGCTCAACAAGCAACTGCTCGCAGCCGTCAACGGCTGGCGGCGCATGCGCACCTTTGCGTTGCTGACCGCTGCGCGCTACTTGCTGCTGCTGATGGCTCTGTGGATGGCGGCTCGCCAACAGTGGGATGCAGATGCGTTGCTCGGCATCTTCAGCATCTCGGAAGCCTTGCTGTTGGTGGTGGCTGGAGCAGAAGTGGCTCGTCACTGCGGACGCCCGCAATGGAGCGAAGTCCGCACCTGGATGCGCACGCACCTGTACTTTGGCCTGCAATCGGCCGCAGCTGCGGTGCTGTTGGAACTCAATGCCAAGATCGACATCTGGATGTTGGGCCTGTGGCTGACCGACACCAAGGTGGGCTTCTACACCTGGGCGGCGATGTTTGCCGAGGGCTTCTGGCAAGTGTTGGTGGTGCTGCAAAACCAAGTCAATCCTGTGTTGGCACAGCACCTCGCCGCAGGCAACACAGCAGCAGTAGAAGCGCTGGCGCGCAGCATGCGTTGGAAGAGCTTGGCCTTGGTCGCTGGCCTCGGTGTGCTCTCCTTGCCTGCCTATAGCTACATCGTCGAGCAACTCGGCGGAACCCTTGGCTTCAGCGAATCAGTGCAGTCCTACCGCATCTTGGTGGTGGGTGTCGTGTGTGCGGCCGCATGGCAACCGATGGCGCAGATCCTGCTGATGGCTAACCAACCGGCGCGCCATTCGATGCTGATGTTGTGCACGGTGGCGGTCAACATCGCGGCCAACGCGCTGTTGATTCCGAGCTATGGCCTGGAAGGTGCCGCACTCGGTACGGCCATTAGCGTGGCCGTCGGCGCAGGCTTCTTGAAGTACGCCGCTCGCCGCTATGCCGGCGTACGGATCTAAGCGTGCGGATCTAAGCGCGCAGCCCTATTCGCGCAGGCGCCAGACTTCGATCACCGGGCCTACTTGACCCGCACGAACCACGCTCCAAGTCCATGGCAAGCTGCGTTGGAAGTCATCGTCTTGGTGCACGAGCGGTAGTGCTTCATCCGGATCATCGTGCGGGCTGATCCGCACCATCAGGTCAGCTCGGCTGGCAATCGTCGCGCGCAACAAGGCCAAGAGCGGGCGACGCCCACGATGGTCCTCGATGACCAACCAACGTGCCCCGAGCGAAGTCACATACGCAGCGGGGTCTTGCTTGGCGGCTTCGCGTTGCGCACCGGTAGCGAGCGGCATCACCCATAAGGAACGACCGTTTTCCCCCAAGGCACGCGAACGCCAACGCCATGTGTACCACGGGTACGCCTCATCCAACAGGAAGGGTTCGTTGCGTGCAACCGAGCGCTCATCCATCCACAGCGGCAAGTCCAGCGGAGGCATGAAGGCTACTGGCTCAGTCGCAGGCACATGCGCCTCGATCCATGTGGCAGCCTCCACAAAGGTGTCCGTTGCCGTACGCGCGCGCAGCACACCGGCTGTCAAACCAGCTTGACCCACGAGCACCAGCACCACGAGAGCAGCAGCGATCTTCGGCCACCGCCGGTGCACCATCCACACAGACCACACCACCACCACACACAACGCGGGCACCAACTGCAGCGCGAAACGCTGGTAGGTGCGTTGGTAGAGGCCGATGGCGACGAAGTAGGCCACCACAAAGGCCACGACCACCAGAGCTTCGCGGCTTAGGCGCAAGGTGCGGTGCAGGAACCACACAAGCGCGCTCACCAACACGGCCCCCAAGAGCAGCGGGTCGTAATCCCGCAGAGCGGCCCACACTTTGGCAAAGCCCGCACCGTTGAAGATGGTCAGGTCCATCTTGTGACCAGACAACTCAAGGGTGTTGCTGCCCACCCCTACTGCGTTGCTCACACCTGCTGCACTGGGGTAAGCCAGCCAAGCAGCGGCAACCACGAGCGCCAGCCCCACCAACACGCGCAGCGCAGCAGCTCCACTACGCACGCTGAAGCAGACGGCCACGAACATGGGCACCAACACAGCCACACCCGACTGTAGGGTGCACACTGCACCTGCAGCAGCAACTCCAGCCCACAAGCACTCGCGCCAACCACAGCGTCGCGCCAGATGAGTGGAGGCCCACAGAGCTGCGGCCACCCACGGCAACAAGGCCGCGTGCGGGCGCGCTTGTTGGGCAAACCACAACACGAACGGGTCCACAGCACACAAGGCTGCTGCGGCAAAGGCCCACGCGTCCGGCACAAAGCGTCGTGCCAAGAGCCACACAAAGGGCACCGCCAGCGCCGAGAGCCATGCGATCACCAAGCGGATGCGCGCGCGCTGCGCTGCTGCGCGGGCGAGCTGCTCTTCCAACGGACGCGGCACATCATCCGCGTGAGGCGCATCCGTCAAAGTTGCTGTGAGCGCCGCGGGCAGCAACGGGTAGAACCCGAAGAGGTGCTGGCCGCGCGCCTCGCTGCGGCCGTCCTCAAGAGTGCGAACCTGCTTCTCGTACACCAGCCCGTCCGGCTCGGGCCCGTAGGGCAACAGATAGTCGCGCCCTACGGAGCGCAGCGCACCCGTCAACAGGGTCAGCGCCAACACCAACCACAGCCAGCGGCGATACATGGGCTCCACGCACACTAGGATCGCCGCTGGGCGCGTGCGGCTCAAGCCTCACCTGCGGAGAGCCGAAAGGCGGCTATACTCACACCCCTCTCTATGATCCAGCAGCGCCAAGCCCCGCTTTCGGTGCTCTTCGTTGAGCTCAACGAAGCCGAACAGCACTTTCTGCGGCGCTTTGTGGCGGAAGGCAAGCTGCCGGCCTTTGCGCGCATGCTCGAAGAGGGCGCCTTTGTGCGCACGCGCATCCCCGGCTTCGATCCTACGCAGCCCAAAGCCTGGCGCGTGATCTCGCCCTGGATCGTGTGGCCTTCGCTGTACACCGGCCTGACGCCCGCAGAGCACGGACTGATCGGCTTCGGCCAAGACACCAGCAGCATCCACGGGCGCTGCGTGTGGGATGTGCTCGACGCTCACGGCATCAGCGTGGGCGTGCTTGGCAGCTTGATGAGCTTCCCGCCGCGCACCAGCGGTGCCGCGCGCTACTACGTGCCCGAGTCCTTGGCCGATGACCCGTCCTGTTTTCCTGACGAGGCCCGCGCGCTGCAAGAGTTCTGCGTCTTTGGTGCGCGCAACTACTCGGTCGACTTTGCGCGCCACGCACGCGAGGCGTTGACCCTCTTGTGGCGCACGCGCAAGAGCGGCGCACGCCTGAGCACCATTGCGCGCACCATGGCACAAGTACCGCTGGAAAAGCTCGCGGGAGCCGCCCGCGTGCCCGAACGCGCCATGCTGCACAGCTACTTGGTGTGGGATGCCTTCCGCACGCTGTACGGCCAACACCGCCCGCGCTATGCGTCGGTGCACTTGAACCATGTGGCCTACATGCAGCATCGCTACTGGCGAGCCGCAGAACCACAGCGCTTTCAAGATGCGCTCTCGGCCACAGACCAGCGCTTCTTCCAAGCCGTCGACGATCGCAAGCGTTACGAGGAGCGCTTCCACGACTGGATTGAGAAGAGCTTCCGCTGGATGGACGCGCGGCTGGCAGAGCTGTTCCATCTCGTGGACAACAACACGGTGGTCGTTGTCGGCACCGCGTTAGGTGTGCGCCCGTTCGATCCGGTGCATGAGATCCACAACCCTGTGGTGCGTTTGGTGCACGAAGGCGAGCTCTTCGCCGCCTTGCAGTTGCCCGCGCATGTGGTGCTGCACCAGATGAACCCCGACATCACGGTCAACTTCGAAGACGAGGGTGCGGCGACGCGCGGGGCCGCGCTCTTGGCCGGGTTGCGCGTGCTCGACGAAGAGGGCCTGTTCCATGTCCAGCGTCGCGGCCGGCAGGTCTTCTGCGAACTGAACATGCCGCAACGCACGAGCCGCGGCCAGCGCTATGCCATCCGGCACGATGCCAAACCCGATTGGTCGGTGCCCTTGGGGCGGCATGTGGAAGAGCACGGCACGGCCGACCAATCCACCGCGCACCACAAGGACTCAGGTTGGTGCTTGGCTTGGAGCAAAGGCCGCCGCATCCACGCAACTAGGGAAGTCGCATCCGTAACCGCGGTCGCCCCCACCCTGCTGTCGCTGTACGGGTTGCCGGCGCAACCGTGGATGACCAGCGAACCACAGCCGTTCTTGGATGCAGGTCTCGGGTAGTAGCCTTCGTTAGCCTGTCAAGGGCGCGCGACAACGCGCCGATACTACCGAGCGTCCCTATGACCTCTCTTGAGCGAGACTCCGCACGCGCCACTCCGGCGCGACTGGCAGACACCATGATCGCGCCGGCAGTGCTGCACGGCGCGAAGGTCGTGGTGGTGGTGCCCGCGTATCGCGTGGCCTCGCAGATCCAAAAGGTCATTCACGGCATCCCTGGTTGGGTGCACGCGATCGTCATCGTCGAAGACTGTTCTCCCGACGATACAGCCAAGCAGATTGAGGCCTGTCGTGATCCGCGCGTGGTGTTGATCCGGCATGCAGTCAACCAAGGTGTAGGCGGCGCGATGGCTACCGGCTTCCGCGAAGCACTGCAGTTGCAGGCGGACATCGTGGTCAAGATGGATGGCGACGATCAGATGGACCCGGCGTACTTGCCGCGCTTGGTGCAACCGCTGATCGATGGCCAAGCCGATGTGGTCAAGTGCAATCGCTACCAACATCTGGATGCGCTGCGCCAAATGCCGGTCGTGCGTGTGATTGGCAATGCGGGCTTGACGTTCTTTGTGAAGGCCGCTTCGGGCTACTGGAACATCTTTGACCCGGCGAATGGCTACATCGCGGTGCGCGCCAAGGTGCTAGAGCGCCTCGATCTGTCACAACTGCCCAAGCGCTACTACTTCGAGTCAGGCTTCTTGGTGGAACTGGGCATTCTGCGCGCTGTGGTGCGCGATCTGCCGGTGCCCGCGCGCTATGGCGATGAACACAGCTCGCTGTCGCCGTTGCGCGTACTGTGCGAGTTCCCGCCGCGCCTGTTCATGGGATTGATGCGGCGCCTCTTCTGGCGCTACATCGTGCATGACTTCAGCGCGACATCGCTGTTCTTGCTGCTGGGTGTGCCGATGCTGTTGTTTGGCACAAGCTACGGCGCCTATGCCTATTGGAGCCACATTCGTGACAACGCCTACGCTTCGGCCGGCGTGGTCATGATCGCCGCTATGCCCATCATCCTCGGCGTGCAGTTGCTACTGCAGGCGGTGGTGTTGGACATCTACAATGTCCCGCGCGAGCCGCTGTGCTCGCCGCTCCGCCGCGCCCAGCGCGATGGGGCTTGATCGACGACGGAGCCTGAACCTGCATGTGCGGCATCTTCGGAGTCGTCTTTGCGCGCACCGCGACAGTGGATCCCACTCTCGCGGGCTCGATGCTTCGCAACCTGTACCACTACTCCAAGACGCGCGGCAGCGAGGCCGCAGGCTTGACGGTGGCAAACGGCGAGACCATCGATGTGTTCCGCCAAGCAGGGTCTGTCGAGCGCTTTTTACAGGCGCCCAAGTTCGATGAGCTCATCCAGCGCGGACTGACCTTGTGGCAGAAGAACAAGGGCGGCGCCGATGCGATTGGTCTGGCGATGACGGGCCATACGCGCCTTGTCACGAACGGCTTCCAATCGAATGAAGAGAACAACCAACCCGTGGTCGCCAATGGCACCGTGGGCG
>CAIKQM010000231.1 GCA_903829565.1 uncultured Planctomycetota bacterium | reverse complement strand
GCCGCCAACGCGTTGCACGCGGTGTTGCTCACACCGCAAGCGGTGCGCTGAGTAGAAGGCTCTGACCGGAATGATCCGACGCAACCTCGTACGGGCAGTGTGGATTGCGGCCTTGGTCGCGGTGGCGCTCTTGTGTGTGCGAGCGTTCGTTGGCGATGTGCGCCGCATCGAGTCGTCCTCGATGGAGCCCACCTTGGCTCAAGGTGAGTGGACCTTCGTGCGTTTGGGTGTCGATGCACCCGCACGCGGCCAGTTGGTCGTGGCGCGGCCGCCGCGTGGCGACATGCCGGTGGTCAAGCGCTTGTCCGGTTTACCTGGCGAGTCCGTGCGCTTGGTCCAAGGTGATCTGTGGGTCAATGGTGCTCCGCCCGAGGTGGCGCCGGACTCCGCCACGTGGATCTTGCACAGCGACAGCGACCGGCAAGCCCTGCGTGACTCGTGGAGCACGGACGCCACATGGACTGACCTGCCGCGTGGCGTGCGCGGCGACATGCGCAGCTCGCCTTTGCGCTTGTTGAGTGTCGATGACGGTTGGTGGACAGCGCAGGGCGAGCGCACGGCCGGTCCGCATGCGGTGGCGGATCTCAAGCTCGAAGTGACTGTCAAGTGGACTGGACACCCCGCCCAGTTGAGCATGGCGCTGCAACAACGCGGCGAAGCCATCGAGTTGCGTATCGAACGCATGGCCGAAAGCGTTGCCATGGCGTTGTTGAATGGCCCCAGCGATGCGCCCGAGGCTCCGCGTGCGGGCTTGGCGTACGCCAACATCACCGAACTGCCGCAGCCCGAGCAGGGGCTCGAGCAAACATGGACCGTGCTAGCTCGTGATGGTTGGGCCTACGTGCTCTACAACGGCGCCGCCTTCATGTCGGCCCCCTTGCCCAAGCAACGTTTGCACAAGGGCGACACGCTGCAAGAAGGCCGTTCGTACCCGCCGCGCGCGATCGTGCGCTTTGGTGCGGGCGGTGGTGACGTGTTGCGCATGGCGCTGTGGCGCGATCTCTATTGGCAACCGGTAGGCGCGTATGCCGTCGACCGTCCCTTGGATCTGGGCCCGGACCAGTGCTTCTTGTTGGGGGACGCGTCGTTCCAATCACGCGACAGCCGCGAATGGGGCCCGGTTCCCGTGGCTGACCTGCTGGGCCGGCCTGTGGCCGTAGTGTGGCCCCCGTCGGCCTGGCGCTGGCTACCCTGAAGGCGCCATGTGGAAGAATCTATGCGGAACCCGTCCCATGCAGGGCGGTTTGAGGCCTAGATGAGTGCATTCCCGTCCAGCTCGGATCCCGTGGAGGATGAGGGCGCGCGCCTGATGCTGGCTTGGAAAGCTGGCGACGAGGCTGCGTTCGACCGCATCGTCGAGTTGTACAGCGACAAGCTGTGGGCCTTGCTTACACGCTTCTTGGGCGCGCGGCCTCAACGTGAAGACTTGGTGCAGGAGGTCTTCCTGCGCTTGGTGAAGAGCAAGGACCGCTACGAACCCACGGCGCGCTTTTCGACCTACTTGTTCCGCATCGCCTTCAACTTGGCGGTCAATATGGGCGCCAAGGCTTCCGAGCGCCGCACCGAACGATTGGCGCAGGGCGAGAACCAAACCGATCCGCTCACGCACATGGCGGATGCCGCGGCCCAAGAGCCGTTCCTTGATTTGGAGCGCGCCGACACCGTGCGCGCGGTGCGCGCAGCGATTGCCGCTTTGCCCGAACAACAGCGCATGGCCTTGGTGTTGGCCAAGTACCACGACTTGCCGTACGACCAAATCGGCGAGGTGCTGGGCACCAGTGAGAAGGCTGTCAAAAGTTTAGTACACCGTGCGCGCGAGAACCTGCGCGCCGCCTTGGCTCCGTACATGGCGAAGGAGGTTCGCGGTTCATGACTAGCTGCACCGACTTCCGTCGCCGCTTGTTGCAAGCGGTGCTCGATCACGAAGCACTCAAAGCCTTGGCGTGGGATCCGCATGGGCTCGCGTGTCCTGCGTGCCGTGCCTTGGTGGACAGCGAAGAACAACTCGACGCGCTGCTGGAAGCGTGGAGTGCCCCGCGCTTGGATGCGGCTACTCGTGCGCGCATTGTCGCGCTGGTGGCTCAAGAACGCGGCCTTGATCAGTTGCTGGAAGCGGACTTGGTGTGCGCGCCACAAGGCATGGCGCAACGGGCGGCTTCGGCCGTCAGAGCGCGTCTGGCTCAAGAAGCTGCCGAGGACGCGCTCGATCGGTTGTTGGATCTGGACCAAGTGCATGTACCTGCAGGCCTGACGAAGGGCTTGGCGGCGCGCGTGCGTGCGGCTGCGCGCCCCACACAGCGTTTGCGCTTGGTGCGGTACGCGGCGCTCGTGGCAACAGCCGCCGCCGTGTTGGTCTTTGTGTATGTGCGGCGTGACACCGTCCGTCCGTCGGTCGGGCCCAACACGGTGGATCCTGCACCGTTGGTGGCGCAACTCGAAGCGAGCACCGTCGACGAGCGCATGCTCCAGCAGTTGGAGTTGTTGGAAGACGTGGACGCGCTATTGGAAGGCGACCTCGACTTGTTGTTGTCGACCATGAATGCATCGGAAGAAGCCTTGTTGGACTTGGCCCCGATGGATGCAACTCCTACCGAAGCGGACGCCACGGGCGTAGCGCCGAGCAAAGGCTGACCGATGCAACGCTACCTGGTCTTCCTGTTGCTGTTGGTGTGCTGTGTCAGCGCGGGCTCGTGGGCGCATGAAGGCCGTCATCAAGATGGAGCGCAGCATTCGCCGCGTGAGCTTTCGCCCATGGATTTGGCCAAGGCGCGCGCCAAGTGGGACACGCTTTCGCCGGAGCGCCGGGCCGAGTTGGCTGCTGCGTGGAGCAAGCTGCAACAACTGGCGCCCGAAGAGCGCGCCAAGTTGGTGGAGCGGGCCGAGCGTTTGCGTGCCATGCGCCAACGTTTCCAAGAGCAGTTGACACCCGAGGCGCGCCAACGCTTGGAGGCCATGAGCCCCGAGCAACGCGAGCATGCGCTGCGTGAGTTGGTGCATGCCGCCGGTCGTGAGCGCGGTGCGCGTTTGCGCGAGCGCTTGCCGGAGCACACGCGTGCCGAGTTCGAAACCTTGTCGCCGGAAGAGCGCGCCCAACGCATGGCGCGCTTTCACGAAGGTCTCGCGGATCGCGGCCTGCACCTGATCATGGAAAAGGTCGGCGAGCGCGTCGGTGTGGACCGCGCCGAGCTGGAACGTTTGCGCGCCCTGCCCAGTGCCGAAAAGGAGCAGGCCGTGCGTTCGTTGTTGGCGCGCTTGTCTTTCGACGACGCGCGCAAGCTGGGTCTCAAGGCGGATACCGCTGCGGACCTTGCCGCCTTGCAGACGCAGCCTTTGCCCGAGCTTGTGGGCGCGTTCATGGCGGCACGCTTGGAGCGTGACTTGCGCGCCAAGGGTTTGTCAGACGAGCGCGTGCAAGTACTGCTGCGTTTGGCCAAGGCTCTTGAGCCGCGTCAAGAAGACTGGACAGCCCTCCAAGGCTTGCCCGAGGATCAGCGTCGCGCGGCGATCGAGGAAACGCGGCGTGCGCGCACCGTCCAGGCCTTGCGCGCTTCGGGCTTGCTGGACGAAGCTACCTTGCAGCGCCTCGAAGGCCTGCGCGGTGCCGAGTCTGCGGCCGAAGTCCGCAAAGTCCTTGAGGACTTGGGTCTCCCCACCCGCCGCGGCGGTTGGCGTGGTCGTGGTGAACGCGGCGAGCGTGGCGGTCACGAGTCCAATGACCGCCCTAATGACCGCGGTCGTCGCGAACGCTAGGCTCGCCGTCCGTTCTCATGGACGGACGAGCACAACTAGCGCGCGTGACGGTGGCCGAGGTCTTGCACCACGGCTGGCCGGTCGTCGACTTGCGCTCTCCGAACGAGCACGCGGAAGACTCTTTGCCGGGCGCCCGCAATGTGCCCTTGTTCGATGATGTCGAGCGCGCGTTGGTAGGCACGCTGTGGAAGCAAGTCTCGCAAGCGGCCGCCTTTGACGAAGCCGCGCGCATTGTGCGCGCGCGCATCCGCGGGCTGGTCTCCGAGGTGGAAGCTCTCGGCGGGACTTGAAGCACCGCCCACGATTTCGAGTCGCGCGTGTCGCAACTCGTCGCACCCGGGCTCGAGACGATGTCGGCCGAGTTGATGGAGCCGCTCTGGCAGGCTCCGCATCCGCAGCCCATCGTGTTCCATTGCTGGCGCGGCGGCTTGCGCAGCCGCAGCGTCGTGCACTTCCTGCGCGCCATCGGTTGTGAACGCGCCACACTTCTCGATGGCGGTTGGAAAGCCTATCGCACCCATCTGTCAAGTGAACTGGACAACTGGCAAGCCCCGCCGGTGTATGTCTTGCGCGGTCTGACTGGCGTGGGCAAGACGCTGGTCCTGCGCGCCATCGAAGCCTTGCAACCCGGCAGCACGCTGGACTTGGAAGAGTGCGCCGGGCATCGCAGTTCGCTGTTGGGCATGGTGGGCCTCAACCCCACGACGCAAAAGCTGTTCGACACGCGCTTGGGCGCGCGTTTGCGCCAACTTGCGGGTGCTCCGTACTTGGTCATGGAGGGCGAAAGCCGCAAGGTCGGCAGCCGCATCATTGCCGAGCGCGTGTGGTCCGCCTTGTCAAACGGAGTGAACCTCGAGCTGCATGCGCCGGACGAGGTGCGTGTGCGCTATTTGTGCACGGACTACTTGGCGACGGAACGGGGTCGCATGGAGCTGCCGGCACAGCTCGACTTGGTCGAGGCGCGCATGACGCGCAAGCAAGACGCCGAAGCGCTCGTCGACATGTACGCGCGCGGTGCGCACGCAGAGCTCGTGCTCGAATTGCTGGAGCGCTACTACGATCCGCTGTATCGTCACAGCGAGAAGGGCAAGCACTACGCTGCGCGCATCGACACTTCCGATGTGCAAGGCGCGGCACAGCAAGTCCTCGACTTCATCGCTCGCCACCAGCGTCATCTGCAGCAGTCATCATGAAACAAGGCTACCTTGGTCTCGGAGTGCTCGTGCTCGTAGGCGCCGTGCTGGCGTGGTTGCTGTGGCCGACACCGGTTCCGCGCGCCACTACAGGAGTGAGCACCGAGTCTTCGTACGTGACGCCCACGGCCTCGCAGAACAACACGGCTAGCGTGCAAGCGCCGCCCGTGGCTGCGACGACAAACACAACGACACGCACCACGGCGCCCAACAGCAACACCACCATCCGCCTGCAATTGGTCGAGCTGCAAACCAAACTGGCGCAGCAGATTGAAGAGGCCTTCACTTTGGTGGCGCAGACCAAAGCCGAGGGCTACAGCGAAGGCTGGCAAGGTGAAGATGGCGAAGTGCAGTGGGAAACACCTCTGCCGGGCGAGCCGCGTTTGATGCGCGTAGAGCCCGTCGGTGCGCCTGAACAAGTGCAGCCGGACCCCAACGGCAAAGGCGGCGAGCGCATCGACGCTCGCACGCGCGTGCGCGCGTTGGTGTTGACGCCCCAGCTCGCCCCCGAAGTGTTCCAGCTGCAGCGTGAGGTCGACGCGCTGCGCGCGCGCCTATAAACGCTGCACGCTTACGAACACAGCAAGATCGACAGCTTGCGGCGGTATTGAATCGCCAATGGATTCGTTGGGCCCAACGCGTCAAAGGCTTCGAGCAACGCCAGACGCGGCGCGCCGCCCTCGAACTTGAGGTCGACGACGCACACTTGGTACAGGCGCTCTAAGCCCTCTTCCGTGCGTCCCGCCGCCAACAAGCCTTTGCCCAGCGCGATCTGCGCTTGCAGGTCCTTGGGCTTCTTTTTGACCGCGGCTTCGAGCGGTTCCAAGTCGACCTTCTGCTCCTCCAACGCCAACAACGCCTTGGCGGTGCGCGCCGGGTCGCTGTCCACTTCGTCGGGGCTCAACAGCTGGTACTCGGTGCGCGCTTCGTCGAGCGCGCCGTTTTGCGCATAGATGCGCGCCAAGTGCGCGCGCGCCAGCTTGGTCGGCTTCTCGGCATCGGCCAGTTCGCGCAAGCCTTCGAGCGCGCCCAGAATGTCGCCCGCCGTTTCGAGCTCAAGTGCCGCCACCAACGGATCCACTGCCGCCGCCGGCAAGTGCCGCTTGAGCATCTCCTTGATCTCGGTTTCGCTGCGCGCGCCCACGAAGCCATCGATCGGGCGCCCATCCTTGATCAGCACCACGGTCGGGATGCTCTGCGCCCCGAACATCTCCGCCAGCTCGGGATTCTGGTCGACATCAATCTTGGCGACGACCACCTTGCCAGCGAGCTCCTTGGCGACCTTTTCCAAGGCCGGTCCGAGCGTCTTGCACGGCCCGCACCACGTGGCCCACAAGTCCACCAGCACCAAAGTCTTCTTGGACCGCTCGACCACTTCCTCGCGGAAGGATTCGACCGTCACATCGACGACATACTTTTCGACCACAGGCTGTTGACCGAGTGCAGGCTGCTGGCCGAAAGCACTGGGCTGACCAAAAGCACCGGGTTGACCGAAGGCTCCTTGCTGACCGAAGTTCATACCTGCATAAGATAGAACACCAACGCTCGCCGCCCCACCATGGTCCTGAATCCGCAGACGCGCTACCTGATCGTCAACGCCGACGACTTGGGCATGCATGCGAGCTACGACGCGGCGATTTTTGACGCGCATGAGCGCGGCATCATCACCAGCGCCAGCATGGCGGCCACAGGGGCCAGCTTTGCCGCCGCGGCCGAGCGGGCGCGCCGCACCTGGAGTCTGGGTCTCGGGGTGCACTTGGTGCTGCACGACGAACGCCCGGTGACCGATCCGTCACAGGTCCCGAGTCTCGTCGGTCCGGACGGGCGGTTTTGGCCGCTGCACACGCAGCTGCGCCGCATTCTGTTGGGCCGCGTGCGCAAGGACGAGGTCGCGCGCGAGTGGCAGGCCCAAATCGACAAGGTGCGCCACGAAGGCCTGCAACCCGATCACATCGATGGGCATTGCCACCTGAGTTCGTTTCCGGCTCTCGGGCCGTTGGCGCATCGTTTGGCGCGCAACGCGGGCATTCGCTGTGCGCGCGCCAGCGAGGCCACGCGCTGGCGCGAGTTCCGCGGCACCCCGTTGGGCCGTTGGCCTGTGTCGTTGTTCATCTCCGCGGCGTCGCGCGTCACATGGTGGCGTTCCGACCAAGGCTTGCGGCACCCCGCACGCTTTGTGGGCATGGTGAAATCGGGCGACATGACGTTGCCGTGGGTGGTCGATGCGCTGCGTGCGCTCGAACCCGGCCGCGTCAGCGAGCTGCTCGTGCATCCCAGCATGGGCATCGAACCGGGCGAGCCGTGGGGCGATCACGGCCCGTTGCGGCGCAAGCTGGAGTACGAAGCGATGCTCGCTCCCGAAGCGCGCGCCGTGATCGCGGAACAGGGCATCCAACTGGTGAATTACGAGTGGCTGGCCCGGAACTAACGCTCGAATCACGCCCTTGGCGTTCCGAGGACGCGGCGCTGTATGTGCAGCTGGCCGCGGATGCGTTCCGCATTGTGTCGCCGTGGGCGCGCCCTAAAGACTCGGTCGAGTTCGTGGCGCGCATGCACAGCGAGCTCAATCCGTCAGGGCGTGCCATCGTGGCTATCGCGCACAGCGCGGGCCGGGCGGTCGGCCACTTCAGCGCGATTCCATGGCGTTTGCTGTGCCGTGATGGGCGCACCGCCACCGGCTGGCAGTTGTCGTGCTTTGCCATCGCGGCTGATCTGCAACGCGCAGGTGTGGGCACCAAGTTGGTCGGCGCTGTGTTGCAGGCCGTCGCGGCGCAACCTGCGGACTTTGCCTTCGTGTACCCGAACCCGCGTTCGTTGGGCGTGTTCCTGCGGCACGGTGGCCGGTACCTCGACCAAAGCGAAACACTGATCTGCTTGCCACGCAAACGCCGCACGTTGACGACGCCGGATGGCTCGCGTTTGTCGTGCACCCCGCGCACAGCCCACGAAGTGGCGCCGTTGGTGCAGTCCATCCCCGAGGTACCGACGCGCCCCGGCAACTTTGTGAAGGACCGTAGCTGGTTCGTGTGGCGTCACTTGGGGCCGGATGCCGATGCGCGCACGCGTTTCGTGCAGGTGCACGGCGCCAGCGAGCACTTCGTGCTCGTGTTGGCCAGCCATCGCGTGCGCGGGATCGAGTTCACGGTGCTTGTCGATGTGTACCCGGACATCCTGCCCGACCGGTTTGCGTTGGTGCTCGAGGCTGCGCGCTACGCCGGTGGCGGCCGTCCGGTTTACTTGACAACCAACTTGCGCCGGCGCGTGGCCTCCGCACAAGGCGCCCCGTGGACTATCTCTGTGCCGCGTTGGGCCGACCCGCGTTCCGTCGGCACGATGATCATGCCCAAAACGACACTCGCCGATGAGGACTTGGCACACAGTGCAGTCCTCACCGGCGATTGGATGTCGTTCTGAGGCTTGGCGGACGGCCCGGCTCAGTCTTTTTTCTTGGACAAGGCCAACGCCCGCTCACCAGCGCGCGTGCCCTTCCATTTTTCGGCAAAGTCGGCGTACTTCACCTTGGCCTTCGAACCGGCGAGCTTGGCGGCGTCCTTCTTGCACTTGTCAAAAGCTTTGGACGCGTCAAGTTCTTTGGACAAAGCCTTGTCGGCCTTCACGCTCGCCAAGCGCTCGCTGTACAGCTTGGCCTCGGGCAGGCCGGCGAACTCCTTGGCCAACATTTCGAGCGCGTCCACTGCGCGCACCATGTCCTTGGCCTCAATCAACGCCTCGATCTGGGTCGCGAGCTCCTTGGCGTGACCGGTGAGCTCCAACTCGTAGTGCTCGGCGTCGCTCTTGTCCTGCGCTTCGGCCTTCTCGTCGGCCACGATCGTGCGCACGGCCGCGAGAGCCTTGCCCGGCTTGCCGGCGGCGCCCAAATCAGTCGCCGGCTTGAGGCGCTTGCTGTATTCCTGCGTCGCGGGCACCGACAGAATGTTGGCCAGCCCCGTGCCGGGCTTGACGCCCTTCAACGCGACTTCAATCTGTGCCTCGGACAATTCAAACGGGCTGCCCGACCACACGATCTTGCCGTCGGCGCCGATGAGGAACGACGCGGGGATGCCGGAGACGCCGTAGCTGCCTCCCGACGTCGAGCCCGCCGAAGTCCGCACCGTGTAGCCGTTCTGATCAAGGAATTGCTGCACCTTGCCCTTCTCCTCGTCGGAGACGGCCAAGACGACCAAGCCCTTGTCGGCGTACTTCTCGTGTAGTTCCTGGAGGTGCGGCCACGCCGCACGACAGGGGCCTCACCAGGTGGCCCAGAACTCCACCAACACGGCGTTGCCGCCGAGGTTGTTCTTGTTGATCGTGCGGCCGAGGTGGTTGAACCATGTCGGCGCAGTGATGTCAGGCGCGTCTGCGCCGACCGCGGGCTTCTCGATGGCCGCCGGCGTGGCGGTCGAGAACGCGATCGGCAGCGTGGCCAGACAAAGCAACGCAGCGAGGAGGAGGTGTAGCTTCATGCGTACCCTGCCGATCCTACCCGTTCTCGTGCCGGATGACAGCCGTCTAGCGCCCCAAGTCCGAACGTGTGCTCTCGACTGGGAACGCCAGCGAGCGGAACCACGGGTACAGGTCTTTGCCCAACGCGCGACTCCACACTGCGACGCAGTCGTCCATCGTGTAGCGCGGGCGGTCTTTGGCGACCAGCGCGCGCTTGGTGGTGAAGTACTTGGCGAGGGCCCCCGGACCGTGCAGGCGTTCGAGCTCTTCGAACACGAAGTACGACTTGCCCCACACAAGGTCGCGAGGCGCATCGGGAGCAAGGGGATCGAGCTTGGTCCAGTCGGGGTCGTGCCGGCGACCAGCGGCGAGCTGCGCGTCTAGGGTGCGTTGCGCGTCCTCCATGCCCATACGCTTGCCGACTTGGATGCCGAGATAGGTCGCGATCGGTTCATTCCATAGCGGTTCGGGATGCGGCAGCACCCACGAATGACCGGCTTCATGCGCGATCAGCTCGACCATCGGGTAGCGCTGCTTGGGATAGTCACCCCACCAGGCGGCGATGGCGATGCGCTCGCCGCTGGAGAACCCGCCGCCACCTGTGGGCAAGACGAGCAAGCGCGTGATCATGCCCGCCGACGGTTCCACACCGGTCAAGGCCACAAGGTGCGGCCGCACCAGTTCGTACTCCTTGGCAATCGAGTCGGCATAGGGCTGTGTGCCGTCGGTGTATTCCAGCGTGAGGGGACCGATCTCGCGTGCATGCTCGGCAAAGGGACCTTGGTGCGGCCGTTTGGGATCAATGGGCTTGGTGCCGGCGAGTTCAACCAGCAGCGGCGTCACCCACGCGGCGTTGATGGGGTCCTTGGCGTCGGGTTGATGGCCGAAGAGGCCGCGACTGCCGAGCAACACCCAGCCCTTGCCGTGGCGGCGCTTGGCCAGCAGCGGTTCGCCCTTGGCATCGACGACCAGCGGCGTCCAGGCGAGACCGATCTCGAACACGCGCCCGCCGCGGAACTCAAGCTTGGTGTCGGCGGGTTGTGCTGTGGCAAAGCGCGCCGGGGTCGCAGCGCGTTGCACGTCGAGGCGTGCGCCAAAGCGCGCGGCCACAGCCGCTCCCGGCGGCATGGCCTCGCCGCCATCGGCCATCAAGAGCAGCGTGCCGCCGTCCTCGACATAGCGTTCGACATGGTCGATCGAAGCGTCGCTGTAGGGCACATGCGGATCGCCCTCCGACAACACCAGCAAGTTCGCGTTCGACAGATCGAGCCGATGCAGCGAACCCCAGTTGCGCACATCACGCCCTACGTCTTTGAGGTATTGCGTGTGAAAGCGCCCGTCCATGTAGAACGTGAACTCTTGGCTCAGGTCGCTGACCGAATGCACGCTGCGCGGCGCTCGATCTTGCAGCGGAGTGATGAGCGCGGCGAGGACGACGAGAAGCGGCGTGAGCAGCATGCACGCAGTCTACGGTGCCGCGCGGCGCAAGCGACGTGCCACCTCGTCGAGCACGGGACTTTCGACGGCGAACTGGAAGCGCAGGAAGCGCGGGCAAGTGGCTTCGTTGTCGTAGAAAATGCTGGAGGGGATCGCGGCGAGGTGATGCTCACGCAGCAAGCGCATGCAGGCTTCGCGCGGCGCGATTGCACCATAGACCTGTTCGTAGCCCG
>CAIKQM010000230.1 GCA_903829565.1 uncultured Planctomycetota bacterium | reverse complement strand
GCCTTGGAAGGCATCGCGCTGACCGGTGCGTGGACCGATCCGGAGAAGGGTCTGCTCTCGATGATCGTGCTCGAGATGGGTGCGACCTCGCGCATGTGCGCGTTGCTGCAACCGGGCGAGAAGGTCATCGTCATGGGACCCACCGGCGCACCCACCGAGATCCCGGAACGCGAGACGGTCATCCTTGCCGGTGGCGGCTTGGGCAACGCAGTGCTGTTCTCGATCGGCCGTGCCTTGCGCCACAAGGGCAACAAGGTCGTGTACTTCGCGGCCTTCAAGAAGGGCGAGGACCTCTACAAGCGCGAAGAGATGGAATCAGCTGCGGATGTCGTCATTTGGTCGACGGATGCAGGCGAGGCCATCGCCACCAATCCTGCGCGCCCGCAAGACCGTCACTTCCGCGGCAATGTCGTGCAAGCGATGTGCGCCTATGCCAAGGGCGAGTTCGGTCCCACGAGCATCTCGCTCAAGGACGCCGAGCGCCTGATCGTCATCGGTTCGGACCGCATGATGAATGCCGTCAAGGAAGCGCGCCGCGGTGTGCTTCAGCCGCTCTTGAAGGAGCAGCATGTCGCCATCGGCAGCATCAACTCGCCGATGCAGTGCATGATGAAGGAGATCTGTGCCCAGTGCTTGTGCAAGCAGGTTGATCCGGTCACCGGCAAGGAAGCCGCACCGGTGTTCTCGTGCTTCAACCAAGACCAAGAGTTGGATCGCGTGGACTTCGAGAACCTGCTGCAACGTCTCAAGGCCAACTCGACGCAGGAGAAGCTCGTCAACCTGTGGTTGGATCACCTGATCCACGAGGGCAAGCTCGGACTCTGGACGGTCTTGGGCTAAGCTCGCGCCATGCGGCGCGCGTACTTGGGACTGTTCCTTGCCGCGCTCGGCGTGTTCGCCGTAGCGTGGTTCGAGCACAATCGACCTGCACCCTTGCGGGTGGAATCGACTGATCCGGACGCGGCCACGCCGCGCCCGCGTGACGAGGCGATTCCGGCTCTGGGGCCAGTGAACGCGCCCGCGATCTCCTCGCACTCGCAAGGAGAGGTCCTGCTGCTCGGGACGAACGGCGTGGCTCTGGATGCTGCGGCGGTGCAGGGCGAAGTGTGGCTCGATGTGTTGGACGCCGCGGGCGTCACCAAGCGCGAGCTGCGCAGTGAGGTGAGTGCCGGTCGCTTTGCGCTCGACCTGCGCGCGGGCGAAACGGTGCGCTTCACTGGCGGCCGCTTTGCCGATGCCAGGGCCTTGCTGGTGGCTCCCCAAGGCCCCGTGCTGTTGTCTGCAACCACCGCGCCGCGTGTCGAGTTGCGCCTCTTGGCGCCATGGACGTTGCAGGTGCGTGCGGCGCAGACCCAAGAGCCTTTGGATCAGATTGTCGTGCACGGGACGCACGAGTTGTCGACCAGCGCACAGCTGTTGCCCCAAGGCCAGCCGCTGCTGGCGCGCGGTGCCGCCGGGACTTGCAACTTGCCCGAACCTCCGCGCCGGGCCATGCAAGTTCCCTTGACAGTCTGGGTCAAGGCAACTGGACACGCTTGGACACGAGTGGATGTGGAACGCAGCACACCGCCACGCCCGGTGGATCTGGCACCGGCCTGCACCCTGCGCATCGATGCTGCTGCGGTGCTGGCGCTGGGGGCGCGGCGCTTGCGCGTGCTGCGCGCGGATGGCCCGGAGCTGCCGCTCTGGGAGTGCATCACCGAGGTCGAAGCCCTTGCGCAGCAGGACCTGACCGATGTGCCGCCTGGCTACTATCGCATCGAGGCGCGCTTGCCGGGCTTGGCCGAGCCTGTGGCCGCGATGCTTGAGCTCACGCCGACTGCGGTGGGAGAGGTGCGCCTGTCCGCGCCCACCACGGGCGGCGCGGACCTCCCGTTGGCCAAACTCAGCGCGCGTGTGGTCGTGCATCCGTCGTGGGCCGCGCGCGGTGTGCGCTTGGAAGCCGTGCCCGCCGACCCTGCCCTTGCATGGGCGGCACTGTCCACGCGCGAGGTGCAGCGCGAGCCGTCAGGTAAACTTGTCAGCACCCTGAACTGGCAGTTGCCCGCAGGCCGTTGGTCGTTGGTGTTGGACGAGGTCTGGCCGTTGGCCACAGTCGACCTTCCCAGCACCTCAGGCCTTGTCGTGGATGTGCCAGCGCGTGCGATCGTCAGCTTTGGCGGCGGACCGCGTCCGGACCTGTTGGTGAGACGGGCGGATGGAGATTGGCCGCCCTTGCGGGTGCCTCACACGCTGCAAGAGCTCGCTCTTCCCGAGGGAGCTGCATGGTTTGCGCCCGCACCGGAGGCGAGCGTGGACTTCGTCGAGCGTTGGGTGCGTGTCAGCGCACCGGCCACGGTGGTGCTGTTGGATGACCTGCCGCGCAGCGTCTTGCGCGTCGAGCTGGAAGGCCACGGGCGTTGGGAGAGCCACTGGCGCGGGCGGGTGCGCACGCGCGACGGCAGCCAGAGTTGGGCCTTGGTGCCGCGCGATGGCACGGCCTGGGTGCCGGTGCCGCCCGGTGTGGACTTGGTGGTGGAAGGCCCGCGCTTCGCCGATGGTCGTAGGCCCCAGGCGGATTGCCTTGGACTGCGTGCCGGCGAGCAACGCGTGCTGCGCTTACGCTGAAGTAGATCTTTTCGTGGGGCAAGCCCTACGAACTAGGACTACCCTCACTACGCCAGTCGGCCCACCTCCACAATCGCCCACAACCTTTACCCTCGCCGCCGTGGACCAGAACCTGCGTACCCGCGACGACGAAGCCTCGCTGCGATCCCGTCGTATGCCTATGCAGGACTCTTTGAATCCCAACCTCGCGCACGCTGATCTACTTCGCTCGATCGTAAGGGCCAGCCTCGATCCCCTGATCGCCATCGACGATCACGGCACCATCCTCTTGGCGAGCGACTCTGTCGAACGCCTGTTCGATTGGAAGCCGGAAGAGCTCGTCGGCCAGAACGTGCGCGTGCTCATGCCCGAGCCGCATCACTCGGCGCATGACG
Organism: uncultured Planctomycetota bacterium; assembly: GCA_903829565.1. Classification (GTDB taxonomy): domain Bacteria; phylum Planctomycetota; class UBA1135; order UBA1135; genus SXXH01. The sequence goes on along the minus strand of CAIKQM010000230.1, from coordinate 1,709 downwards.
GGTACCTAGAAGCGTTCCGTCGTACCGGCAAGATCAACATCATCGGGCGCACGCGCGAGTTCGAAGTGCGCCGTCGCAACGGCTCGCCGTTCTTGGCGGACCTCTCGGTCAATCGTGCGCAGTTGGCCGACGGCAAGCCGGTGTTCATCGGCGTGTTCCGCGATGTGACCGCCCGTCGGCGTGCCGAGATGTTGGTGCGCGACAGCGAAGCGCGCTTCCACGCGATCTTCGACAGCACGCTGCACTTCCTCGGGTTGCTCTCGCCCGATGGCACCATTCTGGAGATCAATCGCACCGCGGTGGATGCGACTGGCGTGCCGGTGGAAGAGGTGCTCGGCAAGCCCTTCTGGAAGGGTCCTTGGTGGGCACCGATGCCCGATGGCGAAGCGGTGGTGCGCGCCTCTGTCGAGCGTGCCGCGCGCGGAGAGACAGTTCAGGGCGAGCTGCTGGTGGGCACACGGACTGGGCAAGTCCTGGACGTGACCTTCTCGATCAAACCGATTCGCGATCCCGAAGGTCGCGTGGTGTTGCTCTTGCCGGAAGGCCGCGATGTCACCGAGTTGAAGCGCGCCCAGAAGGCGGAGACGCAGATGCTGCGCGCCTTGGCACAAGTCGGCGAGTCCGCCGCGGTGCTGGTGCACGAGATCAAGAACCCGATCACGGCCGTGAACGTGGCTTTGCGCGCGGTTGCGGATCAGTTGGGCACCGAACACAAGGTGGTGCTCGAGGACCTGGCTTCGCGCATGCAGCGCTTGCAAGAGCTGATGAAGGGCACGCTGTCCTTTGCCAAGCCTGTCAAGCTGCAGCCTACATGTGTGCCTGCGAAGAACTACATCGACGGCTGCGTGTCGCGTTTGCGCTTGCACATCGTCAAAGCCGGCGCGGATGTCGCCGTGGAGGCCGCCGATGAATCGTTGCGGCTAGAGGTCGACGTGGCCCTGTTTGAAGAGGTGCTCGCGAACCTCGTGATCAACGCGATCGATGCACAGCCTCACGGTGCGCGCATCAAGATTCGCGTCGAGCAAGAAGGCACCAACGTGGCCTTGCACGTGGACGACAACGGCCCCGGCATTCCAGCTGCCAAGCGCGACGATGTCTTCCGTCCCTTTGTCTCAACCAAGGAGCAAGGCACCGGCCTTGGACTCCCGATCTGCCGCAAAATCGTGGAAGAACACGGCGGCAGCATTGAAATCGGCACCTCACCACTTGGTGGGGCGCGCTTCACTATCCGCTTGCGGCCGAACTTGGCCAAACCCTGAAGTCGACTGACCCGAAAAGCTCCCGCCATGCCCTTGGATACTGCCTCTACCACCACTCCGATCCGCGTCTACCTCGTGGACGACCAGACGATGATTCGTGCCGGCTTCAAGAGCTTGCTCGGCAAGGACCCGCGCTTTGCCGTGGTGGGGGACTCGGGTGATCCGCGCTCCGCTGTCGCTCGCATTGGTGAGATGCGGCCCGACATCGTGGTGCTCGACATCACGATGCCCGGCTTGTCGGGTATCGACGCGATTGCGTTGATCCGCGAAGTGCATCCCAAGTGCAAGGTCGTGATGTTGACGCACCATGAAGGCGAGAGCTTTGTCGACCAGGCTCTCAAGGCCGGGGCCGACGGGTACTTGTCCAAGGACTCCGATCCGGCCGAGCTGACTTTGGCGCTGGAGAGCGTTTCAAAAGGTCAAGCATACTAGTCACCCAAGGTGGCGAGT
>CAIKQM010000229.1 GCA_903829565.1 uncultured Planctomycetota bacterium | reverse complement strand
GCGCGTGGCCAAGCGGCGCGCACATCGGGCGGTAAGGCAGCGGAATCATCGCTGGCCAGTTCCACTTGGACACCCGCAGGCAGGCGCCGCACTACCTCGACAAGTTGGGCTGGAAGCTGGCTTGCTGTGCTTGGCAAGACCTGCGTCACAGCACCTAGTGCCAGCGCCAGCCCTAAGGCCAGCACCACACGCACACCAGTGCGAGGCACAGAGCCGATGCGTGCTGCACGCAAGCTGCGGCTTGCGTACCAAATGCCCAGCAGCACCACTGGCGCCAGCACCACCAGCCACCACAAGGTCTGTGCCTGTGGCGACACATGCACAGCACCTTGCAGGCGTGCTGCAGCGCGCGTGGCCAGGCGTTCGGGCGAACTGCTCGTGGCCAGCAGGACTTTGATTAGGTTCTCATTCGCCGTGCTTTCCAGGGCAATCCAGCGATCGTGCACCACGCTTGCGTCGCCACAGACCCACACACGCCCGCGCCATGGATCGCGCGCGCTAAGTTGCACCAGCAACGGCTCGCGAGTCGAGGCACTCGCCAACAACTGCGCATCGCGCTCCAATGCCTCCAAGGACTCCGTGGCAGCGTGCACACTGCGCGCCTGCGCAAAGACCAGCGGACCATTCGGTGCCGCCACGAGCGTGCGGAAGTCCTGATCTTGCGGCAAGGAACGCACCAGCTGCTGGGGTGAGCCGAAAGTCGGACCTAACTCGACCTGCAAGGCTTGCGCGATACCTGTGCTGTCAGCGGCGAGAAACAAGGCCAAATCGGTGCCGCGCTGCTGCAGCAACTCGAGGGCGGCCACATGCTCGGGACTTGCCTGCGTGGGAGCCACCACCACCAGCATGTCCAAAGGCTGCTGTGGCAGCGGTTCTGCGTCGAAGTCGACTTCGACGACCTCAGCCGAAGCCTCGAGCAGCGCACGCAGTTGACGATGCCCGGGCGGAGCCGAGAGTCCGACGCGTGCACGACGCGGAGACAGCAGGATGTCGAACTGTGCCTCCAGCAACTCAGGCAAGTGCTGGGTGCGCTGCGCATCGAGGTACGGCAACACCGTTGCACCACGAGCTCCAACCGCTAGGCGCAGAGCGGACCACAGCTCCTGCTCGCGCCACCCATCCGACTCGAGCGTGCGCGTGCGTACAGCCGACAAGCCCAAGGCCGCAGCACGTTGCTGTTCCGCGGGATTCGTGGCTGGCTCGATGCTGCGCACGCGCACGCCTTCTGCTTGGAGCGCCAGCAAGAATGCTTCCACGTCCTGCGCTGCGGCACGCCGCACACCGTCCAACTCCGCTGGCGCGGTGCGGTACCACTCGACGAGGACAGGCTCGTCTGTGGCTCTCAGCTTCTCCAAGAACTCAGGAGTGGGGCGGCGTGCGGAGTGTGCTCCAAGCTCAAGCGGCCGCAGCGCATGCGTGGCCATGACCAGCAAGGCGATCGCCAGCATGCCCATGATCCACGAGCGTGTCATCGCGTCATTGCGCGCAGCGAGCGCAGGTTGAGCCACAAGTACAGTGCGGTTTGCCCCACCAAGAGGACCACGGCATCCAGCCCCACCAAACCGCGTGCGAAGGACTGGCACGCGCTCAAGGGCGAAAGGTGGGCCGCCAACCAACTGCCGGCCTGCACCTGCGGTAGCCAACCATCCACCACGGTCCACACCCGCAGATCACCCAACGCCAGCAGCGCCAAAGCAAGCAAGGCGGACAGCACATAAGCCGTGGTTTGGTCTCTGGTGGTGGAGGAGATCCATGCGCCTAGCGCGAGCAACCATCCACCCAGCAACAAGCTGCCTACATAACCGCCTGCGATGCGACTCCATTCGACCGGGCCATGCGCCGCCAACAGCCACAGCACGGGCGTAGTGAGCAGCAAATACACGACGTGCAGCAGCAGCGCCGATAGCCACTTGCCCAAGACCAACTGCAGCGGGGACAGAGGCAACGCACGCCATGTTTCCAGCGTGCGCAAGCGCACATCCTCGGACCACAGACGCATCGACAGAGCCGCCAAACACAAGGCCAGGGTCCACGGCAGGGCGAGGAAGAAGGGGGTGGCGTCAACTAAACCTGACAAGAAGAACCCGTGCACAAAGGGCGCGATCGAAGCGACCAAGGCGACGATCAAGGTTGCCACCGCTACATTGCTGTCGAGCGTGGCCTGGCTTTCACGCCGTGCGACCAAGTAGACCCCGCGCCACCAAGAAGCGCGACCTTGCAGGGAGGATGTGGTCATGGTGCAACCACCTGTGCAGGTTGGCGCGCAGCCGCGGTCACCACGAGGTCTTCTACCGTGCAACGCTGGGCGTGCGCTTGCAGGCGCAAGTCCGCCAAGTGCGCATCAAGCACCAAGTGCCCGGCCTGCAAGACCAGCACTCGCGTGCACACCGCCTCCACCTCTTGCAGCACATGCGTCGAGAACAGCACGGCCTTGTCAGGTGCGATCTCCAGCAAAAGCCTGCGGAATGCGCGCGTTTGCAGCGGATCCAGACCGTGCGTGGGCTCATCCAACAGCACGACTTCCGGATCGTGCACCAAGGCAGCCGCCAAGGCGATGCGCCGCCGGAAGCCCAAGGAACATTCGCGCACACGCTTGCCCAGCACGGGCTCCAGTTCGAGCCGCTGTGTGAGCCATGCCAAGCGCTGCTCTAACGCCGCGCCCTCCAAGCCCCGCACCGCGCCATGGAAGCACAGCACCGCATGCGCGCTCATGCCATCCCACAAGCCGTCATGCTCGGCCAGGTAGCCGGTCTTCGTCCGCGCTGCCAATGGGTCGCGGCGCGTGTCGACGCCGGCAACTTGAATCCGCCCGGCATCGGGCTCCAAAGTGCCAGCGATGGCCCGCAAGGTCGTGGTCTTGCCGGCGCCGTTGGCCCCCAGAAAACCGACAATCTCGCCCTTCTGCACGGTGAAGGACAAGCCGTCCACAGCAGGCCGCCCGCCATAGCTGTGGCGTAGGCCCTCGACCGCGATGCCGGTGTGCGTCATGCCCGCCAAGATACCCCTTGGGAGGCTAGCCTTGGCAACGGCGCTGTGCGGGAAGTACGCTCGGATCCATGCTCCGCTCGGCAACTCCACACCAAGCCCTGTTGGCTCTCGCCGGCTTGGCGCTAGGTGGGCTCGCGGCTTGCTCGGGCGGCGAGCCGGAGCAGGCCAGCAGCTCTGTGCTGCCGCTCGCCTTGCCGCGCACACAGGCCGAGCGCACGGCGTTGCGCGCGGTGGATGCCTTCCATCCCGAGCGAGACAGTGCGTTGGCTTCAGGCGGCACCGTGGTGGTGCACACAGAGTCTCTACCCAAGCAACTGAACCCGTTGCTGGTGAACACGGCGTACGCCAAGCGCTTGCTGCAAGATGTGCATGCGACGCTGATGGTGCGCGGTCGTTCAGGTGGCTTTGAGCCGCTGCTCGCGGAGCGCGTGCAAGCCGTGAGTCCGACCGAGTGGGAGGTGACCCTGCGCGAGGGCGTGCGCTGGCACGACGGCCAACCGTTCAGCAGCGAAGATGTGCTGTTCAGTTTGAGCCTGTTCCGCAACCCCGAAGTGCGCTGCGATGACTTGCGCTGGCAGTACGAGCGACTCAACGCGACCGCTACGGATGCGCGCACGCTGCGCTTTGCGTACGCGGAGCCGTACTTCCAAGCCCAAGCTGCACTCGCCGATCTGCCGCTCCTGCCGCGTCATCTCTACGATTTGGAGCGCGTGCAGCCCGGGCAAACGCACGACCAAACGGCGCGTGCACGCTTTGTGAACGAACACCCGGCCAATCGGGCTTGGATTGGCTTGGGGCCATATCGGCTCGCGCGCTTTGACTCAGCTGGCGCAGAGTTGGTGCGCTTTGCCGGATGGTTTGAGCCTGCCCGCGCCGGTCGCGCCGACACCATCCGCTGGAACCTGCAACCGGATCCCTCAGCTGCCTTCCGTGCCGTGCTGTCAGGTGAACTGGACATCGTGGCCATGGTGACCACCGAGGACTTCTACTCTCAAGCCGCAGTCACCGCCGAGACCGAGGGCCGCATCGTGCGCAGCCTGCTTGAATCGCCGGGCTATTGGTATGTGGCTTGGAACCAACTGCGACCCGCACTCGCGGATGTACGCGTGCGCCAGGCACTCGCCCATGCGGTCGACATGGACGCGTTTGTGCAGGCGCACTACCGCGGCCTGGCAGCGCGCGTGTCGGGCCCGTACCCGCCCGGTTCACCGTTCTGTCCCGAGGACGTGGCGGCACCGGCCTTCGATCCCGAGCGTGCGGCGCGCTTGCTGCGCGACAGCGGATGGAAGGATCTGGACCAAGATGGCGTGCTCGAGCGCGATGGCGCGCCGTTGCGTTTGGAGCTGTTGGTCCAAGCTCAAAACCGCACCGCGGCAGACTTTGGTGCGTACTACCAAGAGGCTCTGCGGCGCGTGGGCATCGCCTTGCAAGTCACTCCTTTAGAGTTGGCGCAACTCGTGGCGCGCCGGAATCAGCGTGAGTACGACGCCGTGATGTTGGCTTGGGCGGTGTCGGCTGAACCGGACCCGGAACAAAGCTGGCATTCCAAGCATGCGCCGGCGGGCTCCGCAGGCAACAACTTCTCGGCGCTGGTGGATGCTGAGGTGGATCGCTTGATCGAAGCGGGACAGCGCGAGCTTGACCCCGCGCGTCGTGCGGAACTCTGGTTGGCACTGCACCGGCGCATCGCCGCAGTGCAGCCGTATCTCTTTGGTGCCTCGCCGTTGCGCAAAGTTGTCAGCCGTCGCGCCTTGCATGGCTTGCGCTGGCAGCAGGCAGACCCCAACTATGTGACGCGCGAGCTGGGCTTTGCCCGCAGCGCAGACGCAGCACAAGGAGCGCCGCGTTGAGCGCACGGTTGGTGCGTTTGCTCCTGCGCTTGTTGATGCGCTGGGCCATCACTGTGCCCTTGGTGGTGTTGATCGTGGTGCTCGCCTTCCGCTTGGCACCCGGCGATGTGCGCGCCCTGCACAGCGAAGGCGCGGAGGGGCGCACCGCAACGGAATCTCTCAGCAGCCAACGCTTCGCGGAAGAGCATTTGCTCGACGCATCGGTGTTTCGCCAATACGCACATGCGTTAGGTCCTTTTGACCTGTCTCCGCGCGGGCATCGTTGGTTTGGAGGGGATGGCACTCGTCCGTGGCACGGTCTGTTGGCTCTGGAGTTCGGCACAGAGTGGAGTCGTCCACAGGTGCGCATCCGTGATGAGTTGGCACGGCGCGCGCTGACTACAGTGCCGCTGGCATTGGGCGCTTTCGTCGTCGCGTTGCTCTTGGCGTTGCCCGCAAGCGTGTGGTTGGCGCTCCTGCGTACTGCACCG
>CAIKQM010000228.1 GCA_903829565.1 uncultured Planctomycetota bacterium | reverse complement strand
TTGCTTGACCATAGCCCGGCCATAGCCAGCTGCGCATCACGCAGAGTCTCGTTTTCCAAGCGCAAGCGTGGCGCGCGGGCGAGCCACTGGTTCTTCGGGTCCTGCTCCTGTTGGCGCGGCTCGACGCGCGCATGGCGCTTGTAGGTCTCGCTGGTGAGGATCAAGCGCCATACGGCGTGCAGATCCCACCCGCTTTCGACAAAGCGCGCGGCCAGCTCATCGAGCAGTTCAGGATGCGTGGGCGCATCTCCGCGCACACCGAAGTCATCCACGGTGTCCACCAAGCCACGCCCGAAGGCCAAGGCCCAGAGGCGATTCACGATCACCCGCGGAGTCAGCGGCTGATCATCCGCGACCAACCAACGCGCCAAGTCCAAGCGTGTGCTGCCCGCATCTGCCGGCAGCGGGCTCAGCACCTCAGGTACACCCGGTTCCACTGCCTCTTGCGGCGCACGGTGGCTGCCCTTGGCCAAGACGCGTGTGGTGCGCGGCGTAGGGGAGTCTTGCAGCACCATCGCAGTCGGGATGTGCTGTTGCGCAACCTTTAGCGCCTCTTCGGCGCGTGTGACGCGCTCATCCAAGGCCGCTGCTCGCGGTGCAGCATGCTGACGATGCCACGCACGCAAGGCAGCGATGTCGCCGGCGGAACGCTCGCTCTGCACGAGTGCCAGTACCAAACTGCGCGGCAAGCCCAACGGGCCTTCCAGCTCTACTTCGCCGTAAAAGCCGCCCGCACCGCCGCCATTCCAGACCTCGGCGACCACTTGATGAGTGCCGCTGCGCTGCGCGAAGGTGAAGCTGTGCGCGGGCGCATTCAAGCGATCCCACTCGGCATTCTCAAAGACGAGTTGCCCATCCACCCACACGCGCACGCGATCGTCGGCTGCCAGGCGCACCGTAGCGGTGCCGCTGCGGTACGAGTCCGTCGTCAGCGTGTACACCGCCACCGTGTTCGGCGTGACGAGTTCGTGGCGCGCGCCCGTGAGTGAAGCCGCAGTCAGTTCCAGCACACGCGTTGCGCCTTCTACCAGACCCAGCTCGCGCGCCACGCTGCGCGTGGGATCCGCTTGCCGCGCGCCCAGCTCGATCGGCCCGTACACCATCCACGCAGCCGCGGGCGGCGGGCCTTCCGAGGAGAACTGCAGCTCTACATGCCGCGCGTCTACCCACGCACGGAACTCGGCCTCTAGGTCTGCGGCAGCCGCTTCGCGAGTTGCCTGGGCCTGAGCCACTTCGGCTTCGGCCGCACGCAGAGCTTGTGCCTGCGCTGGAGTAGGGGCTGCAATCAGTGGATCCAGTCCCGCACCGGTCTCGATAGTGCGATCAAAGTACGCGTACAGGCGATAGTACTCGCGCTGCGAGAAGGGGTCGTACTTGTGGTTGTGGCACTGCGCACACGCGATCGTCGAGCCCAACCAAACCGTCGAGGTGGTGTTCACGCGATCGACCAGCGCCGCTGTGCGGAACTCCTCGGGATCCACGCCGCCTTCTTGATTCACCAGAGTGTTGCGGTGAAAGCCCGTGGCGAGGCGTTGCTCGAGCGTCGCCTCCGGCAGCAAGTCGCCCGCGAGTTGCTCCAGCGTGAAGTCATCGAAAGGTTGGTTGCGCGTGAAGCTGTCGATGACCCAATCGCGCCAGCGCCAGTGGGTGCGCCGGTCATCCTTCTCGTAGCCGTTGGTGTCGGCGTAGCGCGCCAGATCGAGCCACCATTGGGTCATGCGCTCGGCATAGGCGCTGCTGTCAAGCCAAGTTGACACAAGGCGTTCCCAACGATCGGTGCGCGGGTCGAGCAGGTAGGCTTCGACTTCCTCAGGAGTAGGCGGCAATCCACGCAGATCCAGGCTCAACCGCCGCACCAGAGTGCGCTCGTCCGCGCGTCCTTGTCCTTGCAGGCCAGCCTTTGTCCACGCCGCTGCGACGGCTGGGTCGATCGGGTTGCGGGCGGTGCGCAAGGCTTCCGTGCGTTGCAGGGGCGCGTAGGCCCAGTGCGCTTGACTGGCCTGAGTCTGGCCCTCCGCGCTCGTGTAGGTCCAGCCCTCAGGGACTACGGCGCCGGCCTCGATCCAGTCTGCGATGGCCTCCACCTGATTCGCGGGCAACGCCTCACGCCCGTCAGGCATGCGGCCATCATCTGCAGCCGCCAGCAAGCGCACATGCAGCTCACTCGCCTCGAGCTTGCCTGCTTGCACTACCGAGAGCACACCCTCGCGCGTATCGAGCCGTAAACCGCCCTTGCGCTTGGTGTCGCTATGACACTCGATGCAACTGGCCGAGAGAATCGGCACTACCTCGCGCTCGAAACGCTCGTTCAGCCCAAACGCAGCCAGCGCGAGGAAGGCGATCATGTCAAGTATGCTTTACCAGACATCCGCAGCCACCACGCGTTGGGCGGCCTTGAGCTCACCTTCTAGCGGCGAGCACTCGAGGCCCACACAGCCGCGATAGCCCAGATTCCAAGCCTCTTTCAGCACGCGGTTGTAGTGGATCTCGCCGGTCCCGGGCTCGTGACGACCCGGATGGTCAGCCAGCTGGAAGTAGCCGATCTGGTCCCAGCCTTCCTTCATGCGCCCGCACAAGTCACCTTCGCTGATGTGCATGTGATAGAGATCCCAGTTGATCTTCACATGCGGCGAGCCCACGGCCTTGCAGATGGCGATGGCCGCGGGTGATCCGTACAGGCAATGGCCTTTGTGATCCACGCGGATGTTCATCGGCTCCAAGATCAGCGTCACGCCGGCCTTCTCCGCGATGGGTGCGCAGCGCTTGAGCGCCTCGATCACATGCGCGTGCATCTGCTCTTGGCTCATGCCGGGGATGTCGTTGCCGGCCACCACCGTCATCATCGGAGCACCGATGCGCTTGGCGGTTTCGCAGGACGCTTCGATCTCCTTGACAACGGCGTCATGGTTCTTTGGATCGTTCATGCCGGGCACAAAGCCCCACGCAGTGAACTGTGTGATCTCGGTCTTGGTCTCTTTGCAGGCCTTGACCAGAGCATCCAAGTCGCGACCACGCCACGGCCAAAACTCCACAGCCGGGAAGCCCAGCTTCGCGACTTCGTACACGCGCTCATGCAACGAGCCCTTGCCGAAGCCCCACATCTCGATGTTGACCGCGAACTTGGTCTTGCAACCAGCGGCCACTTTCTCGGGAGCCTGCACTGCCGGCTGCGTAGCGGCTGCACGTGCTACGGCGGGAACGGTGAAGGCAGCCGCAGCCGCAGCCACGGAGCCTTGCAAGAACAAGCGACGGTCGGAGGTCTGCATAGTAGGGGCCTTACTTTGGAAGAGCTAGGTACTCGATCAAGTCGCGCATCTCGTGCCGCGAGATGTGGTCTGTCAAGTTTGCTGGCATGGACGAGATCCCGGGCTTCGTACCTTCGATCTCGGTCTTCGGGATCTCGGCTACGGCGCCATCGGCGGTGCGCATCTTGACCAGTGCCTCGGTTTCCTCGACCAGCACGCCTTCCACGAGCGTGCCATCGGTGCGGAAGACCACAGTGCCCTGGTATCCAGCAGCGAAACGACGGTTCGGATCGCAGATCGACTCGACCATCTCCAAACGCGTTGCGCGTTGCGAGAGGCCCGCGAGCGAAGGGCCGATCAGACCGCCTTCTGTGCCTTCGGCGATATGGCAGCGCAAGCACTCGAGCTCGTTCTTGGCACGGAACAGCTGGAGTCCGCGCTGGGCATCGCCTCCATGTAGCGAGTCAAGGTAACGCGCCAACTTGGGGTCGCGCGCGCGCCGGCCGGCGCGTGCATCCAGCAGGGATTGCAGCAGCGGCGCCTTGCGTTGTTCGCAGGCCATCACCAAGTCCAAAGCTGCTTCTGCTGGCACCAAGCCTGCGTCCAGCTTCTCCAGCTCGGTGGCCAACAACTGGAGCGAACGCTCGTCACTGAGTCGCGCGAGTGCCGCATAGGCGACGCGGCGTTCTGCCACAGAACCGGACAGCGCGCCTTCGAGCAGGGCGGGCGCTTCCTCTGGTCGCGCGGCGACCAGCGCTTCGATCGCTGCTGCACGCACATCGCTGCTCGTGTCGAAGAGCGTGGCGCGCAACACATCGACGAGGTTCGCCGGTGCCAAGGTCCCCAAGGCACGCAACGCCGCTGCGCGCACGCGCGGCTCATCGTCTTGTGCGCGCGCCCAGCGTTCCAATAGCTCGCACGCCGCGCTGACGCGCTCATTGGAGGCCAGGGTGATCCACTGGCGACGCA
>CAIKQM010000227.1 GCA_903829565.1 uncultured Planctomycetota bacterium | reverse complement strand
CCGGCTTTGCAGGGCGCGTGTCGTTGAACCCCGGCACGCTGTGGGTTTTGGTGGACGACATCCTCAAGTCGCTCGCGATCCAAGGCCTCGAACGTGCGATCGTGGTCAACGCGCACTTGGAGCCTGCACATGTGCAGATCCTGCGCGGTGTGATGCTGGATCACCACGCGCCCGGCGAGAAGCGCATGCACGCAGTGTTCGTGGATGTGACGCGCCGCAAGCTCGCCGAGCAACTGGGCGCTGAGTTCCAGTCGGGCGACTGCCACGCGGGCAGCTACGAAACGAGCCTTGTGATGGCTGCCGATCCGGGCTCGGTGCGCGAACACGCGCGCACGCACCTTCCCGAAGTGCGCATCCATCTGTTGGAACGCATGAAGGACGGCGTGACTAGCTTCGCCAAAGCCGGCGCCGACCAGGCCTACTGCGGCGCACCCGCCGCCGCTAGCGTGGCCGAGGGCCAAGCCTTGATCGAGACGCTATCTGACGCCGCCGTCAGCGCCGCGCGCGAAGCGTGGCCGCACCTGTTCGTCCGGCCCGCTTAGCGCCGTTTCAACGCTTGCGGCCGCCCTTGCCGCGCCATGCGTCGATCGCTTCGAGCCACTTGGGCGCCTCGCGCGGCATGAAGCCGATCGAGAACTTCTCGCCTGGGCGTTCGATGTCCAGTACGAGGATGCGCGGCTTGCCGGGCAGCCAGCGGCTGCCGAACTGATTGGTCAGTCGCGCACCTTTGACATGGTTGCGCTCCAGCACCGTCAGCTCGCGCGGCACCCAACGCAAGCACACCAAGGTCTGTTCCGACAGCACAAGGGCCGCATTGCCCTTGGCTTGCTTGAGGCCGCGATCCGTGCGCGCCACATACGAAGCCATCGGGTCCGCGGCGTAGAGCGTGCCGCGTGCGGTCTTCTTGGCCTCTTCCAGCGCGCGCAGCGCCATCCGGCGGACCCAGAACCACACGGCGACCAACAGCCCGATGACGGCCATGACGAGGGACGCGACGATGGCCGCGGTCACACCCGCGGACGAAGACTCTAGGAGTGCCATAGGTTGCTGCGCAGCACCCTACCCAAGCGCGGGGCCAGACTCCAAACTAAGGTGGTGAGCTCCTTCACCACGATGATCCAAGTGCGCTTCGGCCATGTGGACCCGGCCGGCATCGCCTACTACCCGCGCATCTACGACTACATCCACGAGGTGTATGAAGAGCTGTGGGATCGCTACATCGGTGTGCGCTACGACAAGCTGCTCTTGGAGGAGCGCGTGGGCTTCCCGCTGGTGCACTCCGAAGTCGACTTCCGCGCGCCGTTGCGCTTTGGTGACCGGCCGATCGTCAAGGTGACGTGCACCAAGCTCGGACGCTCGTCGATTCAGTTGCGCTATGTCTTCACGCGCGACGAGGTGGTGTTGGTGGATGCGCGCATGACCACCGTCTGCACTGATTTGCGCGCGATGAAGAGCATTCCGCTGCGCGACGAGCACCGCAACCGCCTTGCTACCTTGCTGGAGACTGGCGCATGAAGATTCGTGAGTTGCATGGTCGCGGCTGGCCGGTGTTCAGCTTTGAGTTCTTTCCGCCCAAGACCGACGAAGGTGCCAAGCAGTTGATGGCGACCGTCGCCGATCTGCAAGAAGTGTGGAAGCCCGACTTCGTGTCGGTCACCTACGGCGCCGGCGGCAGCACACGCGAACGCACCATCGACATCGTGGCGCGTCTGCAACGCGACTTGCGCATCAACACGATGGCGCACTTGACCTGTGTGGGTACGTCGCGCGACGAACTGGCGCAGGTGGTCGATCGCCTGATGGAAGCCGGCGTGCAGAACATCCTTGCCTTGCGCGGTGATCCGCCCAAGGAAGCGGATGGCTCGGTTGCCGCGGCTTTCCAGCCGCGCGCCGATGGGTTCGCGCATGCCACGGACTTGATCGCGTACTTGAGCCAGCGTGCGCATCTGTCGGTCGGTGGGGCGAGCTATCCCGAGGGCCATGTCGAGTCGACGGACCACGAAGATGATCTGCGTTGGACCATTCAGAAGGTCCAGAATGGTGCCCAGTTCTTGGTCACGCAGCTCTTCTTCGATGTCGAGGTGTACTTCGCGCATGTGGCGCGCTTGCGCGCTGCTGGCGTCAAGGTGCCCATCATCCCGGGCATCATGCCGATCACGAACGTGGCTCAAGTGCAGCGCTTCACACAGCTGTGTGGCGCGTCGATTCCGCCTGATCTCGCGGCGCGCATGGAGCGCGTGAAGGACGATCCGGGCCTCGTGATGGCTACTGGTATCGAGCACGCGATCCGTCAATGCCGCAAGCTGCTCGAGGGCGGTGCGCCAGGCTTGCACTTCTACACGCTCAACAAGAGCTACGCCACGCGCGCCATCCTTGCGGCGGTGAGGCGCGACTGATGCGCGTCCTTGGCCTCGCCAGCGTTGGTGTGCTGCTCGGTTGGCTTGCGCCTCTCGCGGCGGGACAGACCGCTGCTACGGAGCCACTGACTTGGCGCGTGTCCGAGCAGCAAGCAGTCGAGTTGTGGCTGCAAGGGCAACGCCACGCGACCACGCCTTCGGAAGGGCTGTGGAGCATCGGCACAGGTTGGAAGGACGGCTGGCCGGCCGAATGGCAGCACGCGCGTCCCACGCAGCGCGAGGTCGTCAACGAGTGGACGCTCCTGTCCGGTTCGTTGGCGTTTGCCGGCGGCGAGTTGCTGCTGCGCGATGGCTATCGCTTGGACCAAGGTCTCTTGCATGTGCGGCGGCGCTGGGAGTGGCGCGGCAAGGACGTGTTGCGTCAAGTCACCTTGACGGCACGTTGGCAAGCAGTCGAGGCTGCGCAAGCCAAGTCCTTTCTGCCGGGCATCTCCTTCTACGGCAACCCCAGCGGTGCGCGCCACGCAGGCACCACGGTCGTCCAAACCGGAGCAGTAGGGGAACGTTCGTACTTGGAGGAGCATCGCTATCCGTTGCCGTTTGCATCCTTGGAATGGAGCGGCCATGTGCTGGCTTTGCACACCTTGCCGTCGTTGGTTCCGGGTGCGCATCGTCGCGACCAATGGTGGTCGTTAGGCGTGGAGACTCTGCCGCGTACCAGCGAGCTCGCGTTGCTTTCGGGACCGTGCGCTGCGAATGGCCGTAAGGCCGTGGTCAAGGCGCGCCAGGACAGCTTCATGGCCTACGACGAGACCTGGATGGATCTGCGTCCGGGCGCCATCGTCGAGAAGGAGTACGCGCTGCAGTTGGTCACAGGTGCTGCGCCTGCGCATGGCTTTCGCAAGCCGTTGGCCACGGCTCTGCAGCGCGCCCAACCGTTGCGCAGTGACAGCCTGCCGAAGGCCAAGGACATCCTCGCGTCCAAGCTCGCCTTTGCGCGCACGCGTTGGCGTGAAGGGGAGAACCATGCCGGCTTTGAGATGTACCCTGACTTTGTCGAGGGCACGCACTATGTGATGGGCTGGGCGGGCCAAGCCGAAGCCGTGCCGTGGGCGCTGTTGCAGATGGAAGAGCGCATCGCTTGGCCGGATGCGCGTGCCACCGCGGTGAAAGCGCTCGATACTTTGGCGCAAGCACCCTTCGATGCGTGGGGCTTCGCGCAGCACTTGCACGCTGAAAGCCGCGCTTGGACCGAGCGCGATCCCGTGTCGCAAGGTCAAGCGTTGGAGTCCTTCACGCGTGCGGTCGAAGATGCACGCGCCAAAGGCATGCCCACCAAGCGCTGGGATGTGTTCGTGGTGCGCGCTAGCACTTTGCAGGCTGAGCGCATGTTGGCACCGGATTGGCGCGCTCCTTCGACGGCCGAGTGCTTCTTGGTTTCTCCGTTGTTGCGCGCCGCGCGCCTCTATGGTGACGAGCGCTTCGCTCAAGCAGCCCTGCGTTGCGCAGAAGAAGCTGCGCGTCGCCACATCAGCTGGGACGAGCCGTATTGGGGCGGCACACTCGATGCGCGCTGCGAAGACAAGGAAGGTTGCTGGGCAGGCTTCCAAGCATTCTTGGCGGCCCATGACCATGCGCTGATTCAGAAGGATGCCGCAGCAGCGCGCATGTGGTTGGAGCGCGCCGCGCATGCGTTGGATGCAACGCTGTCGTGGACGATGACGTGGGATGTGTCCTTACCGGCGGGGCGCTTGGCCGACCATGGCTTTCGCTCGCGCGGATGGACTGTAGTCTCGGCGCAGAACCAGCACCTGGATGTGTACGGAGTGCTGTACACGCCCGAGATTTGGCGCATGGGCGAGCTGTTGGGCCGGCCCGAGCTCAAAGACTTGGCCAAGTTGATGTTCCGCAGCTGCGGTCAGTTGCTGGACGAGTACGGCAGCGCTGGTGAGCAGCTCCAACACACGAATTTCGCGCAGGCCGGCGACATGTCCGATGTCGAGCGTATGCGCGGCGGCTACAGCGAGGGCTGGACCGTGTTCTGGATCACGGCCCACTTCCTGCATGCATTAGCGCGTTTTGACGAGCTAGGCGTGACGGTGGACGAGCTAGACCGCTAGTCCGCGGTCTCTGTCCGGTTTACTTAACAGCCAGCAGCTTCGGTGTTCCCAGCAGCTCTCCTGCGCGATTTGCACCGGAAGAGTCCAGGGCCAGAGGCCACAGCAGGTTGTCAAAGTGGTACAGCAGCAGCGTGTCCGCATCGCGCGCATGCCGCCGCGCCGGCGCAAAGCGCGCACCGCTGTAGCGCGCGCCTTTGGAGATGCGCACCTCGTCGATAGCGCCCTGCAAAAAGCTCGTGGGGCTGCCAGATTTCTTGACATCCGCGCCCAGAATCAGCGGCAACTCATTGCGCGTGCGCGCTCCGCTCGCCTTCTGCGCAGCCACCAAGGCGCCATCTACATACAGGCGCACCTCTTGGCCGTCGTAGACGCCCGCGAGATGCTGCCACGCATTGCGCTTGAGCTGCACCGCATCGCTTTCCGCCTTGGCGTACTTGCCATCCAAGTGCACCGAGAAGCTGGGCTTGCCATCACTGACCAGCAACCCGTACTCGGCACTCTCCATCTTGCTGAACAGCCCGCGGCGGCCGTCATACGCATCCGCACGCACCCATCCTTCGAGCGTGAACGGGCCATCAGGTACGACTAGCGCCGTCGCCGGCACACTCAAGGCTTGCGTGCTGCCGTTCAGTTCCAACGCGTACTCGACAGGTGATTGCTCTTCTGGCAGCGCACCGATCGCCAACGGCACAGGCCACGACCGCGTAGGCAGCGGCACGCGCAAGTTGCTGCCCAAGTAGTCCACATCCAGCACCATCATCGCAGGACGCAAGTGCGCATCCACGAGCCCGGCACCGCGCAGCAACTGCACCGTCAGCTTGGTTTCGCCACCCGGCGGCACCACCACATGCTGGTGGTCCGGCACGAAGCGCCAGCGTGAATCTCCGCTCTCCAGCGCAGCCGTGACTTCGATGGGCTTCGAGGCCGGGTTCTTGACCACCAACTCGGCCCAGCCATCGACCGCGCCATCCGCAGCAAAGGCCGGTGCCACACCAAAGCGCGGCACCAAAGCTGATGCCAAAAGATCAATATCGCGACTGACCTCGCCGGTGATGGCGCGCGGATCCATGGCAGCCCCCACAGGGAAGGCCGCCACCGCTAACGGCTTGTCCTTGCGCACCACCACCATGTGGTACTGGTGCAGGAATCCAGCTTGCGGTGCATGCCCATCTTGGTCGCCGCCGGTCGTCGCCAGCGTGAAGTACTCGATGCCATCGCGCGCACCGTCATAGCGCATGCGATGGATGTGGCCCGCGAAGACCGCACTCACATTGCCGGCTTGCTTGAGCAATGCATGCACACGATCCCAATCATTGCCGTAGCCCTGCTTCAACCAACGCGGGTGGTGCAAGAACAGGAACACATGATCAGCCTTCTTGGCCTTGGTCAGCACCGACTCCAGCCACTCGTACTGCTCGGCGCTCATCGTTTGCGCCGCCGGATCATTGAAGGCCTTCTTGCCGGTGGCCGGATCGCCCTCATCGGAGTGCAGCGCGATAAACCAACTGTTCTTGTGCTCGAATGCGTACCACAGCGGCCCAAAGTGCAGCTCGTAGTTCGCTTCGTGTTCGCCCTTGGGCTTAGGCCCTTTGCCGCGCCAGTAGACATCGTGGTTGCCCACCACCGGGAACCAGGGACAACGCAGCTTGTCCATCTCACTGCGGAAGGCCTTCATCTGCGCCATCCACTCGGGCGTCTCGTTGTAGCCCTGCACCAGATCGCCCACGGTCATCACGAGGTCCGGTTCGAACAAGTTGACCTCGCTGACGGCCTGTTCCAACACCTTCAGCCCTGCGTCGTTGCCATTGGTGCGATCGCCGAACACCACAAAGGCAAAAGCGTCCTTTTCTTCGGGCAAAGGCAGCACCAGCGGGTTCGGGCGTGAGGTGTCAAAGCGTTTGGCGTCGGGGCTCTTGGGCTCATGCGTACGCGCCCAGCCTAGAGTCGACAGCACACAGACCACCAGCCACGTGAGGCAGACTTGCATGCCGCCACTTTAGTGTTGTCAGGCCCCCTTGGCAGGGATTTGCGGCACCTTCACCCGCGCTTAGCGATCTTGCACGATCCACACGCAAGGCGAGCGTCTCGTCCGCTATGCTTTCGGCATGAAGAACCTGCTGCTGGGCGCCATGCTCGCCCTCGTTGTGCCGACCATCGGCGCCTCTGCTCTCGCTCAAGTCCCCAAGCCGGATGCACCTGCATCTTCACCCGCATCTGCACCGCAGACCACGACCCTAGGCGTGGGCGATGCCGCGCCGGCCCTCAACATCGAGAAGTGGGTCAAGGGTGCGCCGGTCCAGCAGTTCGAGAAGGGCAAGGTCTACATGGTCGAGTTCTGGGCCACGTGGTGTGGTCCGTGCATCACCTCGATGCCGCACATCAGCGAGCTGCAGAAGAAGTACCGCGACCAAGGCTTCACCGTCATCGGCGTCACCTCGAAGGACTCGCGCGGCAACTCGCTCGAGAAGGTCGAGAAGATGGTCACGGACAAGGGCGACACGATGGGCTACACCGTCGGTTGGGACAAGGATCGCGCGACCAACGAAGCCTTCATGACGGCCGCCAAGCAGAACGGCATCCCGTGCTCGTTCCTCGTCGACCGCAACGGCAAGATCGCCTACATCGGTCACCCGATGAGCATCGACAGCGTGCTCGAGCAAGTGATTGCCGGCAAGCACGACATCGAGAAGCTCAAGGCCGAAGCGGCCGAAGCGCGCCTGCGCGAAGAGAAGGCCGAAGCCCTGCAAGAACGCCTCGGGCCGGCCATCGAAAGCAGCGACTGGGATAGCGTCGACAAGATCTGCGACGAGATGGTCGCCCTCGGTGGCGACATGGTCGAGCAGGGCTTGATGATCAAGTACCAGATCATGTTGTTCCAGGCGAAGGACGCAGCACGCACTGGAGCCGCCGCGAAGGCCGTCCTCGAGGGCCCGATGAAGGACAACTACCGCGCGCTGGCGTTCATCGCCCAGACGATGGTGAGCCCGCAGTCCAAGATCGATGGTCTCGACATGGGCGTGGCCCTCAAGGCGGCTGAACAAGCCGTCAAGCTGACCAACGAGAAGGACGGCAAGGTCCTCGAAGTCCTCGCCAGCGTGCACTTCGCCAAGGGCGATGTGGCCAAGGCGATCGAAGTCCAGAAGAAGGCTGTTGCGCTCGATCCCAAGCTGCAAAAGACGCTGGACGAGTACGAAGCCGCCGCCAAGAAGTGACGTCCGCGCGGACTCGTGCCGCGCAACTCGCACCACGCGCCCGTCGGCCCACGCCGGCGGGCGCGCTTGTTTGCGTGGCGCCTCAGCGCGTCTCGGCGCGCGCCTTGACCACTTCGAGGATGGCGCCTTGGATGTCGGACATCACCAGATCCGACCACCAACCCGCGTAGGCATTGAAGCGCGTCGAGAGGCGGTGGCGGCTCGACAAGTGCAGGCGCACGCCGCCCGACGCGAGCTGTTCGAGGCGGTAGGTGCCGTCGAGCACATCGAAGTGCGGCCCGCCGATCGTCACATGCTCGTCGAGCGCCTCGGGCGGCACCGGATCGACGGCGATAGTGAACGACAACTCCTCGAGCGGCTTCCAAATCGTCACCGTCTCGGTGAACACAAGGCCGCGTTCGAAGCTCGCTTTGCGCACCGCGCCCACGCCTTCGAAGGACAGTGTCGCCTCGATCGGACGCGGGAAGCCCATCAGGTGCGAGGGGCGCACAGGCAGTTCTTCGCGCGCGATCGGCCGCACGCGCGCAATCTCGCGCCACACGGTTGCGGCAGGCGCGTCGATGTCGATCGATCCGGCTACTGTGCGTTCTTCGCGCGGCGCTTGCGTGCCGTCTTCCCAGCGCACAAGTCCGATGGGCGCGATGGCGCCGCCACACACGAGCACGGCCAGCGGCGCACCGCCGCCGCGGCGCCGCACAGCCCAAACAAGCACGCCGCCGAGCGACGCCGCGCCCAGCAACAGCGGCAGGGCCATCACGCTGCAGATGACGCCTTCGGTTCCGGTCGCGAGCGCGGCGGCGATGCTGAGAGCGACGGTGGCCCAAGGCAGCAGTACCGCGCCGATGACGTTGGCGCCAGGGCGCAGGAGCGCTCCGGTCAGGGCGCCCATAGCGAAGGGCACGGTGCCGAGGAACGCGATGCTCATGACAAGGCGCGATTCCCCGTCGAAAACGGTCGAGCGCATCGCCAGCCCGTAGACGGTGCCCAGCGCTACGCCGGCCACGGGAGCGATGGCGGCGCGCAGCAAGCTACCCGTTGTGTGACGACGCTCGAGGATGGCGTACAGCGCCATCACTGCGGCGGCACCGACGATCATTGCCCACAGCAGCCACGTGGTCGTCTGTTGAAGCGTGTCGACGGGGGCGGTGGCTTCCATCGCTCAACCCTGCTTCAGCAGCTCAACCAGCTTCTCGTTCTTCTTGCGCGAGACTTCGGCTTGCGCGCGCATCCATGCTTCGTAACGCGCGCGCAGCTTGGCATCGTGCGCCGCGAGCATGCGCACGGCGAGCAAGCCTGCGTTACGGCCATTGCCAATGCCCACGGTCGCCGTCGGCACGCCAGCGGGCATCTGCACGATCGACAAGAGCGAATCCATGCCCTTCAACGCGTGCGTT
>CAIKQM010000226.1 GCA_903829565.1 uncultured Planctomycetota bacterium | reverse complement strand
CTGCGCCGCATCGATGTACCGTTCGACGGGCAGACGCAGCCGATCGTGACCTTGAACTTCAAGAGTCCGGCCTTCGCGCCGCAGGACAGCTTGGCCGTGGCTGGCCGCGTGGCTGCGGATATCTGGTTTGGTGAGACTTCCCCTCTCTACCGGCGCTTGGTGATCGAGGAACAGCGCTGCGAGTTCGTGGCCGCATCGTTCGAGAACACGCGCGATCCAGGTTTGTGGACCGTGTACGCCATGGTCAAGAATCCGGCCGATGTACGGGCCGTCGAGAACGAGCTGTGGAAGGAGATCGAACTCGCCACGCGCACGGCGCCTACGCAAGCGCGCTTGGATGCAGTGCGCTCGAACTTGCGCTATGCGTTCTTAGCAGGCTTGACCACACCGGACGCTGTGTCCCAAGCGATCTCGCGCTTTGTCGCGCACACGGGCAACATCGCGTGCATCGATCAGTGGTACACAACACTGAAGCTCTTGAAGCCGGACGACATTGCTGCAGGCGTGGCCAAGTACCTGCGGCGTGAACGCTGCACCGTGGCGACCGTGCACACCAAGGATGCGGCCTTGCCGGCGGTGACGGACCTCCCCCGCCCGCGTTCGATCGCTGCACCTGCCCAAGCAGCCCGTCTCGCAATGGAGAGTGCACATGTGCCCACCATGCCCACAGGCCTGACCGCACTGGTTGGTGACGCCCAATTGCCGTCTCTGCCCCAGCCACCGGTGTTGCTGGCTGTGCCCGCCGATCCCACGGTCTCCTTCCAACTGTGGTTCCAAGTGGGCAGCCAAGACGATCCGGTTGGACAAGAAGGCTTGACAGCCTTGACCGCAGCCATGATGACGGAAGGTGCGACCCAACAGCGCAGCTACCCGCAGTTGCTGGAGGCGCTCTATCCGATGGCCGGCACAGTAGGCGCGAGCACCGATCGCGAGCAAGTGCTCGTGCGCGGCCGTGTGCACAAGGACAACGCTGCTGCCTTTGCCGATCTGCTGGTCGAGATCGCGACCAAGAGCGCCTTCCAGGAGGCAGACTTCCAGCGCTTGCGTGATCGCGCCGTGTCGTCGATCGAGAACGACCTGCGCTACGCCTCTGGTGAGGACACCGGCAAAGCAGCGCTGATGGAGCGCGTCTTCCGTGGCACGCGCTACGCACACCCGGAGCTCGGGACGGTGGAATCGCTCAAGCGTCTCACGCTGGACGATGTGCGGCGCTTTGCACGCACGCACTTCACGCGCGAGCGTTGCGTACTCGGCATGGGTGGCAGCTTCACGCAACCGCTGGTGGCTCGCGTGTCAGGCGCGTTGGCCGCTGGCCTGCCGACGGCGAGCCATGAGCGCACTCCGGCGCCGCAACCCGCGCCGCTGGTCGGTCGACCGGTGGTGTTGATCGACAACCCCAGCGCCATCGGCTCCTCCATCTCGATGGGTGTCCCGATCAGCGCGCGCCGCGGCACGCGCGAATTTGTGGCTCTGTGGATCGCCAACAGCTGGTTGGGTGAACACCGCAACAGTGGTTCGCACCTCTATCAAGTGATCCGCGAGGAGCGCGGCATCAACTACGGCGACTACAGCTACATCGAGGCGTATCCGAACGGTGGACGTTTGCAGCAACCGCCGCAAGGCGTCTCGCGCCGTGCCCAGCTGTTCGAAATCTGGATCCGCACCGTGCCGCCCGAACGCACCTTGTTCGCTTTGCGGGCGGCGTTGCGCGAGGTCGAGTTGCTGCACAAGAACGGCCTGACCCAAGAGCAGTTCGAAGCCACTCGCGCGTTCTTGAAGGGCTACACGCTGCACTTCGCCGAGTCCACCGCAGCACGCTTGGGCTACGCCATCGACGATCGCTTCTACGGCATTGATGGACACTTGGCTCAGTTCCAACAGCTGCTGGACCAAGTCACGCTGGACGAAGTGAATCAAGCCGTGCGCAAGCACATGAGCGCGGACAACCTCGCCATTGCCATCGTCACCAACGATGCGGCGAATCTGAAAGTGCAGCTCAGCGAAGGCAAGTCGAGCCCCATCACCTACGGTGCGGGGCAGACGAAGCCGGAGTTCATCCTTGCCGAGGACAAGCTCATCGCGGATTGGCCGCTGCGTATCCAGCTTGACACTATCGAGCTGTTGCCCATCGACGCGCTCTTCCAAAAGTAAGCGCAACGACAGCGACCTAACGCACGGCGCGGTGAGGAACAGCTCCTCACCGCGCCGTGTTGTTGTCCTCTACCTATCTCAGGGCTTCCACTTGGTCGAACCAGGCCCGGTCCAGCGATTCATCCACTCCAACACCGTTTGGTGCCACTGAATCGAGTTCGCGGGCTTGAGAATCCAGTGGTTTTCATCGGGGAAATGCAGGAAACGGCTCGGAATGCCGCGCCGCTGCAAGGCCGTGAAAGTGCTCATGCCTTGCGTGTCGACCACGCGGAAGTCGTTCGCGCCATGGATCACCAAGGTCGGCGTGGCCCACTTATGCACATGATCGATGGGGTTGTGGTGCGCATAGCTCTCGGGAACTTCCCACGGCGTGCCACCACGCTCCCACTCAGGGAACCACAGCTCTTCGGTGTCGTAGTACGCCAAGCGTTCATCGATGTTGCCCGCGTGGCACACCAAGGCGCGGAAGCGATCCGTCTGGCCGTTGATCCAGTTGATCATGTAGCCGCCGTAGCTCGCGCCCAAAGCCACGCAACGATCCTTGTCAAGGAACGCGTACTGCTCCAGTGCTGCATCGAGGCCCTTCATCAAGTCGATGTACGGCGCACCACCCCAATCACCATTGATCGTGTCGGTGAAGGTCTGTCCGTAGCCCGTCGACCCGTGGAAGTCGATCATGATCGCGGCGTAGCCCGCACCGGCATACGCTTGCGGGTTCCACCGATAGTGGAAGTGATCGCCAAAGCTGCCTTGCGGTCCACCGTGGATCAGGAAGGCGACCGGGTACTTTTGCTTCGGATCGAAGTTGACCGGCTTGACAAGAAAACCATACACGGGCTCGTTGCGGTAGCCGAGGAACTGGAACTGCTCAAAGTCCCCCATGCGCGTGGCCGCCAGCTGCTTGGCGTTGTGCTGCGTCAGCGCACGCGTGTCTTTGCCATCCAAACCAGCACTGTAGATCTCGACCGGAGCCTTCAAGTTGTCGTGCAAGTACACGAGCTTGCCCTGCGCCTCGCGCGGGGCTGCGTTGGTGCCCTTGCCGAGCACGCGGCGCACAGCACCTGTAGCCACATCCACGGCGAAGATGGACTTGTTGCCCAAGTCGTCCGCCGTGCACCACAGTGTCTTGCCGTCGCGCGACCACACGATTTCGTCGGGCGAGCGGTCCCAGTCGACGGTCAACTCGCGCCCGGTGAAGGTCTTGGCGTTGACCACACTGATGGCGCGCCGATCGGACTCGTAGCCCGGCCTGCGCATGCGCAAGTACGCCAACTGCGTACCATCCGGTGAATAGCTCGGATTGCCGTCCCACGCGGGGTTGCCCTCCGTGATGTTGGCGAGCGCACCAGGCGCCTCCAAGCGCACGTGGTACAGCTCGGTGTTGTAGGCCCAAGCCGCATCACCTGTGTAGAGCAAGCTCGCGAACACCACCTCGGAGCCATTGGGCTTGATGGTCACTTCCTCCATGCCGCCAAAGGGCTTGGTCGGCACATCGCCATCAAAGCCTGACACCAAGTCATAGGTCGCAGCGCCTGCTTGCCACACAAAGATGTGCGAACGCTTGCCGTCCTCCCACGAGTCCCAGTGACGGAAGAGCAAGGAGTCGTACAGGCGCCCCGAGGCCTTGCGCGCTGCGATATCAGCGTCCTTCTGCAGGCTCTTCTGCACAGCATCAGGACCCGTGTACTCGTGCCACACTTCCATCGCAAGCAACAAGCGCGCATCGCCAGGGAACGGCTGGAAGCTCTCCACACCTAGCGGCTCCTGCGTCAACTGCTTGGGCTCACCGCCATCAAGCCCGACACTCCAGACTTGGCTGCTGCCGGACTGACCGGAGAGGAACAGCACGCTCTTGCCATCGTGCGCGAAGCGCGCGCCGGACTCGCTGCCCGGCATGCTGGTCAGACGACGAGGCTCACCGCCAGTCGTGGAGACCATCCACACATCGCTGGTGCCGCGGTTCTTCTCGAGGTCCGTGCTGCGCAAGTTGTACAGCGCCCATTGCCCATCGGCGGAAAGCACCAGGTCGGACACGCGATCCATGGCCAGCATGTCGTTGACCGAGAAAGGACGCGGTGCCGGGCCTTGCAGCGCAGCACTCGCGAGGAAGAGTGTGATCATCATGGTTCGTTGTGGGCCCACATCCGAAGGGGATGTAGGCCCCGCAATCGTAGCGGCTTGAGTGGCGATTCACTCATACCGCTTGCGCTCGTCCTCCAACCGCTTCACTCGCGCCAGCAACTGGCGAGCCTCCCAAGCCGCATAGCTGTTCGGTAGCTCACGCAGGATCCGGACGCATACCTCCTTGG
>CAIKQM010000225.1 GCA_903829565.1 uncultured Planctomycetota bacterium | reverse complement strand
TGCTTTAGACCTCAAGGCCGAGGTCGTTCCTTCCGACAGGGATTCCCATGTGGAACGCCCTCTGTGCGGTGACTCTGTCGGCCGCTCCTGCCATCGAAGCTGCGCGCGCCCCCGTGGACAGCACGTTGGCGGAAAGCGCTCCGGAAGCACGCGCTGCCGTGGCCATCGTTGCTACGCCCACGAGCTTCGCGGCCCACAATGTGAGCCTTGAGCCCAAGCTGTTGTGCTTCCGCGCGGGTGAGGCCACGCGCGTGCACATTCTTGGTGCCGGCAGCAGCATCGCATGGAGCTTTGCGCGCCAACAGTTGCTGGGCGTGACGCTCGAGATCTACGACGTCGACATGCGCGTGCTCGCGGGGCAACTGCGCCGACATACGACCAGCACTGCCAACATCGTGGCGCTGGATCTGCTAGCTCAAAGCGGTGCGGACGCGTTGTGGTTCACACAACAAGCTGCTCCGTGGGTGCAGTTTGGTCGCACGCTGCTGCCCGGCGGTGGTGCATCGCACCTGTTGAAGTCCGGCGGAGAAGGTTCGGCTGCACTGCATGTGCCTGTGCCAGCGCCCAGCCCACGACCGCGACCGTTGCGCCCGATCACGAGGCCGCGACCTATCTAACCGAGCACCTCGTTGTGGGACGAACGCGCAAGCGAACAACGCAACGAGGCGGCCAGAAGCTGAGACTGAGACTGAGAGAGAGACTGTGAACTAGAGAGAGAAGCTAGAGAGAGTGCCGGAGCCGCATCGATGAGGTGCGGCTCCGGTGCTTTGAGGGCCCTCACCAGACGCGTGCTTGGTCATCGCGCTGCACAGGAACCTCGGCGCGTCGCGTGCGCGCAAGCTCTAGGTCGAGAGTCACCAAATGCAGGCCGAGTGCAGTGGTGTGACTCGGCAAGAACTCTCCATCGGGACTCGCCACCAGCGCCTCACCACCGTAGTGCACCACCGAGCGCCCCAAGGTCGCCTGTCCAGAACGATTGACAGTCAGCACATAGCCTTGCAGTTCCACCGCTCGACCGAGGGTCAAGGCGCGCAGGTGACGCGTGCGCGGCAAGCCCCATTGCGCCACGCAGCACACGATCTCAGCCCCGGCGCGCCATGAAGCACGCACGACTTCGGGAAAGCGCAAGTCGTAGCAAATGGCCGCCCCTACGCGCGTAGTTCCCACAGCCGCCGCACCAGGAGCCGCAGAGCCTCGTTCAAAGGCGAGATGCTCACCGGTCAAACGAAAGAGATGCGCTTTGTCGCCCAGCATCTGCACACCACCTGCGCCAGCGAGGTGTGCACGGTTTCTGGGTGCGCGTGTGCCCACAGCGAGTGCCGAGCCGATGAAGCTCACGCCCAGAGGTGCCGCCTCGGCCTGCATGGCGGCCACAAAGCGCTCATCCTCTGCTGCGCGCGCCGCAATGGCATCCGCATCGCCCACAAACGAACTGATCCACAGCTCAGGCAAGACCAACAACTCGGCACCCTCACGCGCCGCCTGCTCCAACGCGCGGCGCACTGATTCGAGGTTGCGTTGCGGTTCCTCCGACACAGCGAACGGATACAGAGCTACGCGCATGCCTGCATGGTAGTGAACCTGTGCGCTAGGTTGCGCTGCCGCAATCGGAATGCATGATGGAGGCGCATCATGAACCATCCGTCGCTGTGCTGCCCGCGCTGTACGCGGCCGTTGGTAGAGCTGGCGTGTCAGGCTTGTGGGGTGACTTGGCCCAGCGACGCGGATCTCGTGGACTTGCGCGTTGAGACGAGTGACAGGGAGCCGCGGCCTTTGGCAAGTGGTGCCTTGACGCAGTTCTTCCAAGCGACCAGCGCCGGTGCGGGCTATCGCGAGGCCTTTGAGGCCTTGTTGTTGGGGCTCGACACACCTACGGCGGATCGCTTGATGCAACTCGTGCGGGAAGCGCGCGGCGCATGGCACCCGTTGCTGCATGATGTGCGCGGCACGGCGTTGTTCTTGGGCAATGCGTACTCGGGCACGATCACCGC
>CAIKQM010000224.1 GCA_903829565.1 uncultured Planctomycetota bacterium | reverse complement strand
GCGGATTGGCGTTGTCGCATGCACGCTTGGGGAACGCGGCGCGCGCACTCGAGCTGCTGCAGCAAGTGGTCGAGGCCCGCCCTAACCACCCCGAGGCTTGGACCTGGATCGCGCGGCTCGCCTACGAAGCCGAGGACCTAGCGCGCGCCCGGCAAGCCGCTCAGCGTGCCACGGAGTGTGACCCCTACGATCCGGCACCGCGCTTTGTACTGGCTCAAACCTTGGCCGAGCTAGGTGAACCCGAGGCCGCTCAAACCCAGCGCACGCGCTTCGAAGTGTTGTCACAGGCAACCGCACGCCTGCGCCAGCTCGAGGCCGAGGAGGAATTCGCACCCCACGATGCCCGCCTACCGGAGCAGCGCACGCGCCTGTGGGCCTCCCTCGGCGCCACCCAGCGTGCCCAGACGGCCATGCGTAGGTGGCTGACGGTGGCCGGCGACGATGCCCAGGCGCATCTGGCGGCGCTGGCGGTGGTGGAGACCTTGGCGGCACCGGAGCTGGAGGGGCAGATTGCGGCGCGGTGCGAGGTGCTGGTGGGGGATTCGGTGGCGGGGTGGCAGCAGTTGGAGGCGTACTTTGGGCGGCGGGGGGATGCGGGCAGGCAGGCGGTGGCGGGGGAGCGGTGGCGACGGTTGCAGAACGGGCGCTAGGGATACTGGTCCAGACGAGTGTGCACGACTTGGGGCGGGTACCCGCTCTGGTGTGCGTTCGAATGCGGACGTAGGTAAGACACTCGCAAGTAGCGCCCATGGGTTGCACCAGCCCTCGGCCTGGGAGGTCGGTGCCCTTCCAGGGCTGGGCCCGCGCGAAGGACTGCGCGTGTGCGTATAGCGCAACAGAGGCCATTACAGAGCGGCCATTCGCTAGACAACACGCGGCCTATTCCAACTAGACGCAGGCAAGGTCAGCCTCGGGACAATCGTGAGCTACTTTTGACGCACACGAAACATAGGGCCCTGCAACTCGTGCACACTCACCCATGCCAGTATCAATGAAAGCAGGCACACACGCCTACGCGCTGTGCCTGCAAGGGAGAGAGAGAGTCGCGATGGGAAGAGATCCGCTGCCATCCACGCGCCAACTGTGCCGGTCAGCGCGCAGTGCTCCAATCGTTCAGGCCGTCTCGCGGCCACCCTTGCGCGGGCGACCACCCTTCGGCTTCTGACGAGTGATCGTTTCGTTGAACTCGGTCCAGTCGTTGCCGCTGAACAAGCGGACGCGCTCGCCGCATTCGATGCAGTAGCTGCGATCGAGGCTCATCAGGTACGACACGTACTTCTTGCAGTGGGCGCAGTACTTTTGGTCGCTGTAGTAGTCGCGGGTGAGGTTCATGTGCTTGGCTTCGATGCGGGTGTCGGTCGGAACGGAAGCCTCTGAGCAGACGGGAGGCCAAGTGCGGGCGGGTCGCGGGCCGGCCGCTCTAAGTTGTTGTGCCGTAGGATGTTGTATTTGTGGCTACGGCTCATTCTGCTCCTGCGGCCCGTGCATGGGCTGTTGAGAATCCTCAACATGGTTCGCAGCTGCGCCCGCCCTTGTAGCCCTATTCGTGGAGGGCGGCAGCGCCACAAGTGCCTTTCTAGGCGGTCTACGGGCCGATTTGCGTCCCTGTTGACAAACTGCAACTTCCTAAGGCGGTGTGGCGAAAACTCCACACGCTAGTCCATCGCCAATCCCCCAACCTCAAGGACACCGATCACGCCACGCCAGAATCGCCGCACGCATCTGCGGGTCGGTCTCGACCGCCGCGGCGCGCTCCAGAGCCGGTCGAACGCCTTGATCCGCCCCGTGCGCTTGGGCCAGAGACCACGCAGCGGCCTCGCGCACCACCGAGCTTGGGTCAAAACTCAACGCCTTGAGCAGTGCCGCGCGACCACGCTCGCTGGGGACATTGCCCAAAGCCACGGCTGCATTGCGCGCGACACCCTCACGCCCCGGCCTATCGACCGGCGAGGAATCAAACTCCGCCGCGAAGGCCTCGCCCACTTCCAACCACTCGACAAGCCCCAGCTCGGCCGTGGCCTTGTGGCGCCCAAACCGCGCCGACAAGTCCGGTGCCCGGTGTCCCCATGGGCACACCTCGCTGCACACATCGCAACCGAAAGCCCAGGGCCCCAGCTGCTGGCGCAGGTCTGGATCGATGGGCCCAGCGGTTTCGATCGTCTGGTACGAGATGCACCGCCGCGCATCGACTTGGCCCGGCGCGACGATGGCCTGCGTCGGGCACGCGTCCAAGCACGCGGTGCAGGTCCCGCAGGACCCCGGCACCACGCTGTCCGTCGGTTCGAGCTCGTGGCTCAACACCATCTCGCTCAGGAAAAACCACGGACCAAAGCGCGGGTGCAGCAGATTCGCCGCCTTCGACGCGAAGCCAATCCCGCCTTTGGC
>CAIKQM010000223.1 GCA_903829565.1 uncultured Planctomycetota bacterium | reverse complement strand
CCAGCAACTGGAAGTTGCTCGGGTTGAACTCGCGGAAGTTGCCCACGCCATCGTTCAAGAAGAGGCGCGTCGGCAATTGACCGCCGAAGGCACCGCCGTAGCTCGAGTGCACGAGGTCAAGGTCACCGTCGTTGTCCAGGTCACCAAAGTCGCAGTCGCAGCTGAAGTCGATGTAGCCGCCGCTGACCAACACCTGCGTGGACGCGATCGACGAGCCTGCGCCACCGAGGCCCACCCAACGGGCCATGGTTTGGTCTTGGTAGTAACCGGCCGTGCCCGCTTGAGCGCCGCCCATGTTGGTCCACCACTTGTTGCCTTGCTGGCTGATCTGCGAGGTGTTCGACAGGTAGATGTCGAGGTCGGCATCGTTGTCAAAGTCGACGAACTCGATGTCGCGACCGTCGGTCTGCATCACCGGGAACTGCTGCGCGGTGCGGTTGACGAAGATGCCCACGGTGCCGCCTTGGGCGAAGCCTTGGTTGATCCAGATCTTGCTCTGGTCGTTGCCAGCGTCGCCGCCATCAGCAAAGACAGCGTCCCAGTCGCCGTCGAGATCGACGTCGCCAAAGTCAACGTTCTCGGTGTAGCCCGTCGAGGTCGGGATGTCCGTCGTGTTGCGCGGCAGCTGCTGGGCCTGAGCGGCGGAGCTGACTGCCACAGCGGCGATGCCTAGGAGCAGCGCGTTGGTGCGGAACTGGTTCGTCATAGGAAAGGGTGCGGTGCGCCTGGCCGGGCACGGCCGCGGGTGAGTCCGGAGGAGGGTTGAGAGGGCGGGAAGCGACGTAAGCCGCAGCCCCACTTCTTCGAAGGCTACCCCAGAGTCGGGAGGGTGGGCAGGTGCTGGCTGACCGAAGACAGCCAAAATCGCTCGTTCCGTCCGCTGGGTGGGAGCATTCTTCCGACGAGACGGGCCAAGGCCGAGTTCCCGAGAAAACAGTTCCTGAGCATCTACAGCGGCCGGTACCGGCCAAACGGCGCCACAGACCTTAACTAGTTAAATGAATTAGACTTACGTCAAATTAGCCACGCCAGAACTGCCCAACATTTCGGCCATGGCATCCACTAAACGCTCAGTTGTGATGGTCGCGTTGGACGCTTCGGGGCGATAGCTGCAGTAATCCGCGGCGGTCGAGGCCACCTTGAGGCCCGAGCCGTAAGTCTCGATCTCAGCCGCAGAGGTCGGCGCGTAGAAGCTCACATTGGGGACGCCGCGTGCGATCGCCATGTGCAGAGCCAGACTGTCCGAAACCAGCAGCAGCTGGCAGCGATCGACCAAGGCTGCAAAGCGCAAGAGGCTGTGGTCGACTCCTGCATCGACACTGTCAAGTCCTTTGGACAAGAGCCCCGCATGAATCGCGCGGTTGCGCTCGGCCTCGGCCGCACCACCGAGCACCAAGAAACGCAGCGGCAGTTGCGTGCGCGCCTTCAACGCCACGCAGGCCTCCACCGTGCGTTCGGGAGTGAGCATCTTGCCGTGCCAGCGGCCGCCGGCACCGGTGTTGAGTCCGATAAGCGGGCGACCGTCCGTCAGGCCATGCGTCGTGGCCCAAGCGTGAGCCCAAGCCAGCTCCTCTGCCGGCAATTCCAAGCGCGGACGCCCCATGGCCACGCCCAGCATCGTGGCGTAGATCGCCGGTTGGCTGCGCGTGTTGAGCACCTTCAGCTCGTCGGCGCGCTGCTTGCCAAGTCGTGACAAGAGGCCCATGTCGAACCACTCGGCCGCATCGTCGGTATAGCCGCGCGCGCCGTTCACCAGCGTTGCGCCTGTCAAGCGCGCTGTACACAACGCTGCGGCGAGGCGACAGAGCGGCTCCTCATCATCCAAGGACACGATGCGTGTCCAAGGCTCCTGTTGCAGCACCTGCTGCAGCGCGGCCATTTGCTGGGCATCGGCCACATCGACACCATGCACGCGCTGCACCAACGGATGCGTGCGCACAAGGTCGACAGCTCCGCGCGCGGCAACCCATTCGATGCGCACCGGCACATGCGCCGCATGCAAGCCGGGCAGGATGGATGTGGTGCGCAGCACATCGCCGAGTGCTGCCGTCTTGATGATGAGGATGCGATCCATCGCGGGCGCTACAGGCTACCCGCCCGCCAGAGCCAGCACGAGATCGAGCACCATGCCCGCGGACAAAGTGGCCTCGGGTGCGAGCCGTTGACCGCCGCTCCACACCGTGGTGGCCGCCAGCAAGCGCTCCATGTCAGTATCCCCTGCGGACCAGCGCTGCTGCAGATCCGCGAGCGAGTCGCCTGCGTTGAAGTCCCAGTAGGTTCCATCCAAACGCACCAAGGCTGGAGCGAGAGTGCGCACCTCTACGCGCTGTAGCGTGCTCGCGGTAGAGGCCGCAGGGCGTGCAGGGACTGCGTCATGAACGGAAGGCAGCCAGCCTGCGTCTCGGTCATGGTCCATCTGACGCTTCCAAGCGCTGCGCAAGGCCCACTCGGGATCCAGCCATGCCAAGCTCTCACCGCGCAAGCGCTGGTACTCATCCAACATGCCCGGCTGAAGCAGCGAGTGTTCGAGCGCAGCACTCGCGGAATCGCTCGTAGCACGCGGTCCCACCATGCGCGCCAAGGCAGCCAACGCACCGCCTGTAGCCAGGAAGCGCGCACCCGCATCGAGCTCGGCCTGCGGTGCGTGGACTTCATGCGCCTCTTCCGGGGTGACCAAACGCGCCAAACCGGCGAGATCCAGCACGCCATCCGCCAAGAGACCGGCGGCTGAGAACGCGCACGCACCAGTCGCATCCAGCGCCAGAGCCACATTCTCACACCACCACACAATGCGGCCTTTGCCGCGCGGATCATGCGGGTCATCGGCGCCTACCGGCAGATGCAGAGGAGCCAGCAGCTCGGCAGCGCGCGTGCGCGAGGCCAAGTCGGCCAAGAACGGCTGCACACGCATAGGGTCGGAGCCACGCGACGAAACATGCAGCGCCAACTGGGTGGCGCAGGCACTGCCGGCGAGCTGCTGCTCCATGTGAGCAACCGGCGGCGGCACGAGGACTGAGCCCTCACGCCAAGCACGCAAGCAGTCCTTCGCCCATGCGGCCCGTCCTGCGGCTGGGGCGGTCGACAGCACCAAGCTCAAGCGCAAGGCGGCTTCTTTGGCGTCCAAGCCGAGTTCATCGCAGGCGCGCAGCACATCCAGTGCTTCCTCGGGCGAGGCCAAGCCCACGCGCTCCAACACAGTGTGCACAGCACCAAAGCGACCACCTTGTCGGGCATGCGAGCGCTCAAACACAAGTCCGCATGGTGTGGGGCAACCGCTGCAGCCATGGCGCGCTTGACGGGCACTGTCAACTAAACTGTACAGCTCCTGAGCTTGCGAGTAGGTGACATCACCGCGGGCAGCGGCAGCGCTGACGGCCTCGAATGTCCCGCCCGATGCACGCGCAGCCAAGTGCGGCGAACGCACCAACGCCTGCAGGTACTGTTGGAAGCGTGTGTCGATGTGCGGGACCACGGGCGCCGCTCGGGACACCAAGGCCACCACATTCAAGGCATTGAGCGCGGTGGCCAAGCCGCCGCGACCCACAGAGCTACGCGGCTCGTGCAAGGAAGCCAGCGTTGCGAAGCTCAGACCTGCTTGGGCCGCAGGCCCCGAGGTCCAGCCGTCGCCGCCACATTCAGCCCGCAACCATGCGGCGCGTTGAGAAACATCCCAACCCGAGAACTCCGCCGGAACAAAGCGCGCCTCCACACCTTCATCCATGATCAGCACCGAAGGTCGATCGAGACGACCTTCAATGGCCAAGGCCGTGTGGTGGCGTGCGAATCGCCGTGCAAAACCTCCACCACCTTGGGCTTGCTGACCACGCCCAGTCTCAGAATCGCGCCACAAGAAGCTGGTGCGTTCGGCACCCGGGAGCCCCCGACGCACCGCATCCCCCACGGCAAGGATGACGGCCTCGGGCGAGCAGCGCGTAGCAAGCACACGCCCCGCGGCCGCTCCACCGAAGCGCACGAAACGGTCCTCCCATGCTGTGGTAGGCACATGTGCGGTGACCGACACACGATTGCCGCGCAGGCGACAGAGGCGAGTACGAAGGGAAGTCACGCGGTAGAGCACCGGAGTGCTGCCTGCGAGTCTAGCAAGTAGCACAAGATCAAGTAGTGCTTGAGTCGAGACGGCTTGTGCCTCAGGCTCCACGCATGATCGTGCCGATCTTCATCCCTATGGCGCATTCGAGTGGCTGGAGTACGCGTCGCCGCGCCGAGGAATGGGCGAAGTTGGCCCGCACGCCGTGGAAGACCTTGCGCGAGCGGCAAGATGCTTTGGTGCGCAAGCTGATCCAAGAGCGTGTGTATCCCTTCAGCGCCCACTACCGGCGCCTCATGGATGAGCAGCGCATTGATCCACGCTCGATTCGCAGCGTGGATGACCTGCGGCGGCTGCCCTTCACGACCAAGCAAGATCTTTTGACATCGGCAGGCAACGAGGAACGACGCCGTGACTTCGTGTTGGCACCCAGCCCCGAACTGGTGCGCAAACACTGGCCTTGGCACAAGAAGCTCAATCTCCTCAGCGCGGCAGGCAAGGAAGACCTGCGCCGCGAGTACACGCCGAACTTTGTGACCTTCACCACCGGACGCAGTTCGGAACCGGTCGCGTTTGCCTACACACCGCATGACTTGGAGGCCTTGCTCAAAGTCGGCGGGCGCATGCTCGATGTGCATGCCATCCACGATCCGCAAGCGCGCATCGTCAATGTGTTCCCCTTCGCTCCGCACTTGGCCTTCTGGCAAGCAACCTTCGCGGGTTTCGAAACCGGCCGCTTTGTGCTGTCCACCGGTGGCGGCAAGGTGATGGGCACCAGTGGCAACATCCGGCTCGTCGATCGCATGCAACCTGCGGTGCTGATTGGCACACCGGGGTTCCTCTACCACCTGCTGCGTCAGGCACAAGACGAAGGCAAGCGCTTCACCAAGGTTGAGCGCGTGATTCTGGGGGCAGAGAAAGTCCCCTCCGGCTTGAAGAAGAAGATCGCCGAGACCTTGGCCGAGATGGGCAGCACGCAGGCCGTGGTGTCGGGCACATATGGCTTCACCGAGGCACGCATGGCGTACTCGGAATGCCCCACGCCGCACGATGCTTCGAGCGGGTACCACACCTACCCGGATCTGTGCGTGTTTGAAGTAGTGGACCCCGTCTCGGGCGAGCCAGTGCGCGAGGGCGAGAAAGGTGAGTTGGTCTACACACCTCTGGATGGGCGCGGAACTACTGTGCTGCGCTACCGCACCGGCGATCTAGCCGTGGGTGGCATGCAGACCGAACCATGTCCTTGGTGCGGACGCACGGTGCCGCGCATTCACTCGGACCTGCGCCGTGTGTCCGACCAGCGTGCACTCAACCTGACCAAGATCCGTGGCACTTTGGTCGATCTGTCGGCGATGGGCACACTGCTGTCCGGTTTACCTGACGTGCTGGAATGGCAGGTAGCGATCGCCAAGCTGCATGATGACCCGCTCGAATTGGACGTGTTCACGGTGCGCGTGTCGCTGCGCGCGGGGGCTGAACAGGTGGCAGCACGCGAGCGCATTCGCCGTGAGCTGCATGACACACTCGAAGTCTCACCGAATGCGATCGAGGTACACACCAACGCGCAGATGCTGGAGTTCCTCGGCATGGAAACCGAACTCAAAGAGAAGCGCTTCCTTGATCTGAGGCCAAAGGCATGAGCCAAGACGCGATCGTGCTAGCCACAGGTGTGCGCACGCCACTGGTGCGCGCCGGTGGTGCCTACGCACGCGAGGACGCGGCACACTTGGGAGCCGCCGTGTTGCGCGAGGCATTGGCGCGTTCGCCATGGCGTCCAGCAGAGGTCGATGAGGTCATCGCAGGCTGCGTGGGAGTCCCGCACGACCAGGCCAATGTGGCGCGTGTGTTGAGCGTGCGCGCGGGGCTGCCTCACGCCACGCCGGCCCGCACCGTGCAACGCAACTGCGCTAGCGGCATGGAAGCCGTGGATTGCGCAGCCATGGCGGTCGAAACGGGTCGAGCGCGCCTAGTGGCGTGCGTCGGCGTGGAGGTCATGTCGCGCTATCCGCTGACTTTCAATGCAGCGTACACACAGCTCATGGAGCGCTTGGCACGAGCCAAGTCGCCACTGGCCAAAGCGCGCGCAATGGCCGGCTTTCGACCGGCGATGCTCGTCCCGCAAGTTGCGTTAGTCGAAGGCCTGACCGACCCACTCTCGGGCCTGATCATGGGTAAAACGGCCGAGATCTTGGCGCGCGAGTGGTCCATCACGCGCGCTGAGGCCGATCAGTATGCGCTGCGCAGTCACCAACGCGCCGCCAGTGCGCAAGCGAGCGGCCGCTTCGCCGCCGAGCTTGTGCCGCATCTGCCCTGCGGTGCGGCTGCGGATGCAGGTGCTGTGGTGCACGACGACGCTGTGCGTGCGAACCAGTCCATCGACGCATTGGCCAAGCTGCCGCCCTACTTTGAAAAGCCCGATGGCCGTGTGACCGTGGGCAACAGCTGTGGAATCACAGATGGAGCCTGCGCCTTGCTGGTGTGCCGCGAATCCACTGCACGTGCCGCGGGCTTGCAGCCTCTGGCACGACTGACAGGTCGGGCTTGGGCGGGCTGTGATCCGGCGCGCATGGGGCTCGGCCCCGTGGTGGCGACCGCGCGCCTGTTGCGCGCCACAGGGCGCGCGTGGAGCGACATCGATGTCGTTGAGCTCAACGAAGCCTTCGCAGCACAGGTTTTGGCCTGTGAGAAGGCCTTCGACAGCGACCTCTACGCCGCCGAGCACTGGGGTGGCCAGCGCATCGGCACGCTCGATT
>CAIKQM010000222.1 GCA_903829565.1 uncultured Planctomycetota bacterium | reverse complement strand
TTGGCGCGCACCGCTTCCATCACCGTTTCGATGGACTTGCCGCGCGTGACCACCACGGGCAGCACCACCCCCGGAAACAGCACCATGTTGCGCACGGGCACCAAGGGCAACACTTCTTCGCGCTCGTCGAGAGCCTTGGGCGGCGTGGTGGCCATCGTAGGCGGAAGGATCGGCGGAGCGGAGGGCTCACCTGCCTGCATAGCAGGCGCAGTCGGCTTCTTGGCGCGGCGGTTCATCGCCTACGAGAATGGCGCACACAAGGCCGCGCGTCCATCCGCACTTCTAGCGAGGAGGCACGAAGCTACTGACCCTCGGACAGGATGCGCACCGGTTCCATCACAATCACCGTGCCGGGATGTTCGGCCTCGGCCGGCAGCCACACGGTGGCGCGGTAGCCCGGCGCATCCAAACGCAACGCTTCAGGCCACGCTGCGGCACGCACACGAATGCGGCCTTGGGCATCGGTGGTGCCGATGACTTGCGTGCCCTCGCGCACCTGCACCTTGGCGATCCCGCGCCGCGTGGCGCGATCGATCACCTCCAGCTCACGGTCAAAGCCCTCCTTGAGATCCACGCGCAAGGGCCCCCATTCGCCGCATTCCTCGAGTAGGTCCGACAAACGCCCCTCGGCGCGCAGGTACCCCGGCGCGTCCACCGTGTAGCGCACATCATCGCGGCGCTTCCACGAGACATGCGTCACGCCGTTGGCCGCACCAAAGCGCATGGTGACGGCCCCTAGCGCGGCAAAGTGCTGGGACGGGTGCTGCAACACGATCGAGGCCTTGCGCACGCTCTTGCCGGAGTGTGCATCGACCACAACGAACGGTAACGAGCGCGTCTCCAGCTTGGCGCGGCGCACCACAGCCAAGCCCGCCACACCGAAGGGCAACTCGGATAAGGCGGGATCGTAGATGTCGTCTCCCCAACCGCCGCCCACAGACAGCACCACATGCTCGGCGGGCTTGGCCCAGAAGGCGAAGACTCCATTGTCACTCGTCACGAGCGCCACAGGTTCTTCCGTGCCGGCCTTCGCATGCACCGTAACGCCACCGAGCGGGTAGCCCACTTCATCGACCACCGTGCCCGAAGCGGCCAAGCGCAAGCCGCCCACGCCCAAGAGGAAGTCGACCTCTTTGCTTGCACCGCGCGGCAAGTCCACCGTGCGTGACAAGGTGCGCCCCGTCAACGGGTGCGTCGCGGACACCGTCCAACAGGCCGCGCGCAGCGGCGCGATGATGGCCTCGCCATTCGCGTCCGTCAGCGCATGATGACCGCGCACCACGGTGCCGCTGTCTTCGCACGATACGTACAAGGACACATTGGCCAGCGGCCGGCCCTCTTCGTTGCGCGCATGAATGGTGATGACGCCGGCGGGGAACAAGTCCAAGCGGCGCGCGCGCGCGCCCAACGGGCCGTCAATGACCAGCAGGTCGCTGGAGTACGCGCCCATGTGCTCGGCCTCGACGAGGTACATGCGATCGAGCACACCGCCGCCAAACAACGCAAAGCGTGCGCGACCTTGCAGGTCCGCCGTTTCCAAGTCGCGCACCTCCACCGCGAAGCTGCCGCGTTCATCGCGACGACCACCGGTCAAGGTGACTGCTGCGCCGGAAGCGGGCTCGCCTTCGGGCATGACCACATCGACTTCCAGCACTTCGCTCGGAGCTTGCGCGGCAAGATCCAAGCTCCACACTTGGTCGGCAGTCATGCGCGGCAAGAAGAACTGCGGTGGATCCAAATCCCAGCGCGCCATGTAGCGCAAGTGATCGGGATCAGCCGTGTGCATCACCGACACGAGTCCTGGAGCGAGCGCGGGCTCTGTATGAAAGCGCCCTTCGTCATCGGTGACCACCTCTACGGTGCGCGGACGCGTGGACAAGAAGCTGAGCTTGAAGTTCGCCAGAGGCTGGCGCGTCTTCGCATCCAACACCTGACCACAGATCGCGACCAGCGTGTCGGGCGGTGGGGCTTCGATACCTGCATCACGCCCGATCGGTTGGGACCCGCTGGCTGCGATCGCCAGTTGCGCGCCCTTGGCGGCATCAGTCTGCTGTGCAGCAGTGGGCTCAATCGCCTGCGGGACAGCAGCGCGCGTAGCTGACGCGTCAGTTCCCGTGCGACTGACCGCTAGAGGCTGCGACTCCGCCGCCAACCACCACACCCACGCGCCTGCAGCGAGCAGCAGCAGGGCTAAGGTGGTCGTGGTGCGGCGCATGTGTGAGGTGTAGGTGGAAGAGTGACTCGTGTGTGCGCTTACCCGCCGAAACGCCCCACAAATCCGTTGTTCTCATCGTGCCGAGCGAAGCGCGCTGCTGGGTGCGACACAAGGAACTCGTCGCACAAGAGCACCAGCGGCGTTGGGACTGGTCCTAGCGGTCGGTACCACACTTGTTGGGGCATCTTGCAGCAGGCGCGATCGGGCATGGGGATCGCACTCAGAGTCAAGACACCGGCTACATGCATGCGCACGCGTTCCTCTGACTGTGCGGCGAAGAGCACAGGCTCGGCTGCATCGGTCAGCGACTCGACGACGAGCACGCGCGCACCGAGGTGCACACGCAAGTACGCCAGCAGAGCTTCGCGCTGGAGCTGCCCCTGCGGCGCATGCACCCACACATGGGCGCTGGCGGGGCTGTTGGCATCCATCAAGTTCACGCTACTGACCAGCAGCGCGGCCACACTGGCTCCGGCCAAGGAGACGCCCACGTGCGCACCTCCATCAAAAGCCAAACCGAGCACTGCTTCGCGCCCGGCGGTCACCGATTCGCCACCGTAGTGACAGGCGCCGGCATAGACGCTGGCCGTGCGGGCTTCCACATGGACGCCGGCGGCCGTGGAGGGCTCCGCTGCACCGAGCAGCACAGGCAACAAGAAGGACAGGGTGCTCATGAGGGCTCGCGAGGAGTGAAATCCTACCTGATAGGTTCCCAACAGGTACGGTCCGATCGACAGTCGGCCGGCCCGACGACGTCGCGGTCCGGACCAAGAGCGGAACGGGTCTTTTGGCACCAGCAATGGCAGCTGGCGTCGAGGTAGTCGCTGTCCTCCAGCGCGACTTTGGAGCGCAAGAGGTACTTCTTGCTCGCAAGGCTGGCGCAATAGGGCGTGATGGCCCCTACTTCGGTGGCGCGATCGTCCAGAGGGGCGGGATTGCTCATCGCAGCAGCTTTCAGGCCAAGGACCGCAGCACGCGTGTCAGCAGGCCCTTGGTGAGCGGGATCTTGTAGCCGTTCTCGGACAACGGCTCGGCACCCCGCAGCGCCTCCTCACACGCGGCGGCGATGGTGGCTTCATCCAAAGATTTGCCCACCAACAACGCTTCTACGGCGGGCACGCGCCACGGGATAGGTGCCACGCCGCCCAACGTGACGCGCGCGCGCTTGACCGTGGAGCCATCCTTGACGACCGCCACACACACCGAGGAGAGAGCCCAGTCATAGGAGGCGCGCTCCTTGAACTTGCTCCACGCGCTGTACTGGGACAGGGCGTCCAGAGGCACTTGCACTTCGACCACGATCTCGTCGGGCTTCAGCACCGTCTCTTTGAGGACTGAGCCTTCCGACGGCAATGTGAAGAAGCGTTCGATAGGCAGCGTCTGTGTGCCCTTAGGCGACAGGATGACCACCTGCGCATCCAAGGTGGTGAGCACCGTAGCCAGGTCGCTCGGATGGACGATGTAGCTTGGACCACCACCAAAGATGGCGTTGTACTTGTTACGACCGGAGTAACTGAAGCACTCCGCGCCGCCCTTCTTGATGCACTTGGCTTCTTCGAGGCGGTAGTACCAGCAGCGCGGACGCTGGCACAAGTTGCCACCGATCGTACCTACGCTGCGAATCTGTGGCGAAGCGATGGTGGCGGCGGCCTCAGCCAGTGCTGGCGCGCGCTCGCGGATGATGGGGTGTGACTCGATGGCTTCGATGCTGGCTAGCGCACCAATGCGCAGCAGCGCCCCATCGACTTGGATGGTTGCAAGCCCCGGGACCCCTTTGAGATTGACCACCTTCTCAGGCTCGGCTAGATGCTCCTTGAGCTCTGTCAAGAGATCTTGACCGCCGGCCAGGAGCGCGGCCTTGCTGCGGCCGCGGCGGTCCATGGCTTGCACCAGAGCTTCCAGTGCGCCGTCCAGTGTCGTGGGATTGATCAGCGTGAAGGACTTCATGTCAGCGCACCTTCCTCAGGAGACCTTTCCCAGAGCGATCAGAACCTTGTCCGGCGTGCATGGCAGACTGCGAATGCGCGCACCACACGCATTGTGAATCGCGTTCGCAATCGCAGCGCCACCGGGGACGATCGGCGCTTCGGAAACACCGATGACGCCGCGCGTGTCTTCATCATCCAAGATCACGGTCATCTTGGGGATCTCCAAGCTGTGCGGCAGCTTGTAGTCCTCCAAGCACGGATTGAGCTGCAGGCCCAGCGCCGTGTCGACCACGCGCTCCTCCAACAAGGCGTAGCCCAGAGCCTGCACCATACCGCCATTGATCTGGCTGCGCGTGGCCGCACGGTTCAAGCACAAGCCCACGTCTTGCATGCACACCATGTGCAGCACCCGCACGCGACCGGTCAGCGTGTCGACTTCCACCTTGGCCGCTTGAGCGCCGTGAATGCCATTGCCTTGCAGATGCGCTGCCCACACGCCCTTGGCGCGCAAGCCAGCCTCAGGCAAAGCGGCGCAGGCTTGCTTCCACGTCAAGCGCTTGCCGCCGGGTGCAGACGTTTGCACGCCTCCATCAGCGAACAGCACCTCTGCCGCAGTGCAACCGAGCAACGGCGCCAACACCTCGGCAAAGGCACGGCGCGCATTGTAGGCCGCGTCTTTCACGGCGGGTGCGAGGCTCGCCGTGGTGACGCTGCCACCGGAACCATTGGCGTTGCCCAAGCGCGTAGAGCCGATGCGCGCAACGACTGCAGACAGAGGCAAGCCGAACTCTTCGGCCGGAATCGCGGCCACATACGTACGCACGCCGGTGCCAAGGTCTTGGCTGCCAACGGACGAAGTGACGGAACCGTCGCGTTCGATGGCCACTTCCACTTCGCACGCGGGTCCACCACCACCACCCCAGCGCGAAATGGCAAAGCCGATGCCCGTGCACAGCTCGGCCTTGGCAGTACCGGGTTGGGTGCGGTGCGGGTGTTCGAACCAGCCGATCTCCTTAGCCACGCGATCCAGCTGACGATGCCACACCTTGTCTTCTAGGTTGGCCTTGCGCACCGCCACCAAGTCTAGGCCCGCGGCATAAGCCAGTTCATCGAGCAGCGATTCGGTGGCGAAGCTCGCTTGCGGATGACCGGGCGCGCGCATGGCTCGCGAGGAGTCCATGTTGGTGCGCACACCCGAGACCTCAGTCCAGGCTTCCGCACACTTGTAGATGTAAGGCAAACCGGACAGCGAGCCATCGCCGATACCGCCCTGCTTGTGCGCACGCGCGGTGAAGCCCACGAGAGCGCCGTTGGCATCCATGCCACCTGCCAGCTCGAGATGCGAGCCGGAGCGGTTGCCGCCCATGAGGAACTCGTCCTTGCGCGTCAGCATCAAGTGCACCGGCCGCTGCAAGAGCTTGGACAGCTTGGCGGCCGCGTCACCTTCTTGACCGAATCCAAACTTGCTACCGAACCCGCCGCCCATGTGCTCGACAATGCCGGTCACGGCGGAACTCTTGAGATCCAGAGTCTTGGCGGCATCGCCCGCGAACCCGAACGTGTGTTGCGAGGAGCAGTAGACGGTGGCCTCTTCACCACCACGCCAATCGACGACCGCGCCGTGCGTTTCTAGGCAGGCATGGTGCACCACCGGCACGCTGTAGGTACCGGAAGCCTTGTGCGGAGCGGCCTCGATAGCAGCCTTGGCTTTGGCTTCGTCACCCCGTGTCTGCGGCTTGGACTGATTGCCGCGACGACTGACCTTGGGAGCATCAGGCTTGAGCGCGCTGTCGCGATCCAACACAAACGGCAGCGCCTCATACTCCAGCACAATCGCGCGCAGCGCATCTTCCGCCGCTTCGCTAGTAGCCCCGGCCACAGCCGCCACCGGCTGACCAAGCCAACGTGTCTCCTCGGCCTCAATCACCACATGGCCCAAGTAGCCGGGGACTTTGGCGCAGGCGGAAAAGTCGAGCTTGGTGATCTTGGTTGCGGGTTGCGGCGCCAGCAGCAAGCGCGCCCACGCCATCCCGGGCACGCGCACATCGTGGGTGTACACCGCGCGTCCAGAAACCTTGACAGGCGCGTCGACCCGGATGAGCTCCTTGTCCAACACCTTGAGTGCTGCACGCGGCCCCCACTCGGGCCCGGCTACATCCTCGACCTCGATCTCAACTTCTTGTTCGATGCCATTGACCACCTTGGTGGTCTTGACCTTCTTCGTCTTGGACTGCTTGGGAGCATTGTCCTGCGGACCAGACGGGTAGGTCATGCCGGGGAATGCAGTCACTTGGCACCTCCCTTGGCGATCGCGAGCGCCGCCTCGAAGATGTGGGGTTGAGTCCCACAGCGACACGCATTGCCGGCACAAGCGGACTTGATGTCATCCAAAGAAGCATCGGGCTTGCGCTCCAAGCAGTGCGTGATGGCCATCACGAAACCGCTGGTGCAGAAGCCACACATGGAGGCATCGTGCTCGCAGAACGACTGCTGCAACGGCGACAACTGGGCCGTGTTGTTTGCGCCTTCGCCTGAGGACAATCCCTCGACGGTGCGGATGCGCTTGCCCCGCATGTCCACAGCTAGCTGCAAGCAGGCATACACGAGCTTGTCGTCGACGATCATCGTGCACGCACCACAGTTGCCACGATCACAGACCAGCTTCGCCCCTGTGAGCGGCGGATTGGCGCGATTGCGCAAGGCATCGAGCAGGGTGGTGCGCGGCTCCACTTTGAGCGCCATGTTCTTGCCATTGACGTTCAACTCGACCGCAACCTCGCCCTGCAGGGTCTCCATTGCTCCGGTGGAGGGAGCTGTCGCCTGCGTCTGTTGAGCCGACACCATGGCGGGCACCACCATGCCTGTGGCAGCAGCCGTCGCCGAGGTGCGCAGTACGTCGCGTCGGGTAGGTTCAGGAA